>JANNCA010000217.1:0-14041 GCA_031386075.1 Oligoflexia bacterium | reverse complement strand
GAGCCTGGGTAGTTGAGGGTGCAGGAGGGGTCCTGGTTCCTCTGACGGCAAAGCAAACGAATCGCGATTTGGTGCAAGCCATGGGTCTTAAACTTCTTTTAGTTTCATCGACTCGTTTGGGGACGATTAATCATACGCTGCTTTCGTTGGAGGCGGTTCAATCTTACGGAATTTCAGTGGCAGGGATTGTTTTGGTCGGGGAGCCCGATCCTGGTTTAGAAGAGGTCCTCACTGAATTTACTTCGATTCCTATTGTGACTCAAATTCCGAGACTTGAAGTGATTTCTCGGGATTGGGTTCAGAAGAATGCGGTGACTTATTTTTCTGCGGAGGTTCTGAGAAAACTTTATGAGTAGTCAACTGGCTGAGAGAGATCTTGCGGTGATTTGGCATCCGTATTCGCAACATGGATTGAATCAGAAGATACTTCCTGTGGTTTCTGCCAAGGGAGCCTATCTCACCCTCGCAGATGGGAGTAAAATTCTGGATGGAATTTCATCTTGGTGGGTGAATATTCACGGACATTCTCATCCAGACATTGTCGAAGCTATTTCGACCCAGGCTGCTGAAATGGAGCACGTCATTTTTTCTGGATTTACTCATGAGCCAGCAGTTCAGTTAGCTGAGGCTTTGGTCGCTCATCCTGCCATTCGTGCCTGCGGACTGACTCGGGTTTTTTATTCTGATAATGGATCCACTGCCGTCGAAGTCGCTTTGAAGATGGCGTATCAATATCCCTTGAATCAGGGTAAGCCGTCTAGAAATCGTTTCTTAGCTCTTCACTCTTCTTACCATGGAGATACTTTGGGAGCGATGGCTGTGGGCGAGCCATCGGGCTTTCATAGTCAGTTTAGGCGGCTCATGCCGGAAGTGGATTTTGTCGAGCCCGGAAATTTAGAGGCTTTTCGAATGGCTCTTGAACAGAGGGGGAGTGATTACGCAGCTTTTATTTTTGAGCCCCTGATTCAAGGCGCAGGCGGAATGCGGATTTACGAGAGCGAATTTTTGCAAGAGGCGGTGAGGCTTTGTAAAGAACGGGGGGTCCTGACAATCTGTGATGAGGTTTTCACAGGGTTTTATAGGACGGGAGAGTGCTTTGCGTTTCAGCATGCGGGTATTCAGCCCGACTTACTCTGTCTTTCTAAAGGGATTACCGGGGGCTTCTTGCCTTTGGCTGTGACGTTGGCCACATCAGAAATTTTTTCGGGTTTTCTCTCTCAAGACATGAGGACTGCCTTTCTTCATGGACATTCTTATACAGCAAATCCGATCGCCTGTGCGGCAGGCTTGGCGTCATGGAAAATTCTTCAATTAGAGGAGTGTCAACTCAGGATTCAGGTGATTGCTAAGCATACGAAGAAGAATATAGAGCGATTGCAGTCACGGCTTCAAGGGTCGGGGGTGACGAGAGTACGCGATGCGCGATATTTGGGAACTATTGGAGCCGTAGAAATTGAAGATCCAATGAACTATTTCTCTTCTAAACCCAGGAGCCTCATGGACATGGCCCTGGAGAGAGGGGTTCTCTTGCGGCCCTTAGGGAATGTCCTGTACGCGGTACCTCCCTACTGTTGCACGGGTGAGGAAATTGATCGGATCTATCAGGTGATGGGCGAAGTGTTGGACCGGTTTTTATTGCGCTGAAGCAAGTGTTGTAAAGGCGGGAGAGTTCAAAAACTGCCATTTTAATCTACAAACGACAATTAGTTAGTCATAATTCTATATTAAATATTGTAATTATTTAATTAGATAAATAAATATAATGGATCATTTTTTGATTCAATTATAGATAAGGGTAAATATATATTAACTGAAGTGAATAGATTATTTCGTAAACCAAAGAGAGAAACTGTCGCAATATCATCATACGATGATATTTTTAAAATGATTTCAGTCCCAAGTAATCTTTTTTCTATAGAAAAATGGTATGCATCAAATGACAGAAGTAATAGTGCATTAGGTCAAGCTGTAAAAGAATTTCTTGGTGAAACATCTGAGGTAATGGATAGAAAAGAGAATTCAAAAATACGGAGACAAATAATTTCTGATAGAAAAAGCAAGGAACAATCCCGTTCTTTGTGGGTATTTGGAATGCTGTCGACCCTTTTGGTTTCATGTCTACAACGGCAAAATAAGATAAAAATAATCAATATAAATTTAATAGAACTTGAGGATCAGAAGTCTATTTATAAGAGAAATATTTCAAATAATCCGCCGGTGTATTTGGATTGATTGGTCCACGTTTGTTAGTCTGAAATGAATTTTTATTACCTCCATAAAAACATCTTAATAATAAATAATTTACGAGGCTGCTATGAGATTCACTACGTCTCTTTCCCTATGGAATCGCACGGGGACATTTAAAAAGCCTACATCTAAAATGGTTTCCACTTTCTACTGAGGGGCTTCTCATGCCCTTTTCACTAACGAAGCACTACTGGCTGAAGATGCTCAAGCGACGAGCCCTAAGTGTGGTCACTTTGTACCTAAGTGACCAATTATAGTTCGGTTTTTAATGGACAATTATCTCAATCCTACTGAATTTAAACAAGATAGTTGGGTCTGGAACGTCTGTTGCATCATGTGTCATCATATATGAAGTTTAAAAAAGGTATAGATATGAATAGGTGCAGCTTTCAAATTAATTCGAAGTTTTTTTGGATTTCGATCCAACTCTTAACCGCAGTCTTACCCGGGCTCACTTCGATGAGTTGTGCTATTCCACCCTCTTCGACTTATTCACCTAAGAGTGGTACTCCTCTGGGTGGCTCTACGGCGACCGATGCGACTGGCGGTGGAGCCTATTCAAATTCTGGTTCCAGTGTGGGAAGTTCAGATCCTGCGACCTCTGCTAGCCCCTCTCCGACTCCATCAAGTTCTCCCTCTCCTCAGGCTCCAACCTGTACGATGAGCACCCCGACTTTGAATAACTACAATAATATGTACTACTATGTTCAGGCGACACTGACTCTCACGAATTCCGTTCCTATTTCTAATGTGACCTTTTACCTCTCTGACAGTACAGGTTACCCTACGGTGGTGGGCTATGCATCCGCGTCTCCCTATCAGGTTCAATATATGGCGTCTCAATCCGGCTACGGAGCTACGACTCTCACTGCTCTGTTGGTGGATAAGCAGGGTCAGAGCTACCCTACTGCGTGTTCGACGTCTTATTCAATCCACTACTGATTTTTGGGGTATTCTGAAAAGCAAACCGGATGCCATCGGGTTTGACTTTTCTTGTGTCGGAAGGTTCATGGAAAGTTGACCGTCCAACGTTGGGACTAAATAATACTTTGCGTTATTCTTGGATTCGGATAATTTAGGTCCCCTATGAACTCTCCTAAGGAATCTCCCGGCCTACCTCTTTCAGATCAATCGGAAAAATCAAAAAATCCCGCACCTCCCACTCATTTTATTCGGCAGCGGATCGATGAAGATTTGCGGGTTGGAAAAAACCAGGGTCGGGTCGCGACTCGGTTTCCCCCAGAGCCAAACGGCTACCTCCACATCGGTCACGCAAAGTCGATTTGTATCAATTTTGGAATGGCTCAGGACTATCAGGGGACATGCAATCTTCGTTTCGACGACACGAATCCTGCGAAGGAAGACGTGGAATATGTCGAATCGATTCAGGAAGATGTCCAGTGGTTGGGATTTAACTGGAGCCACCTTCACTTCGCCTCTGATTATTTTGAAAAGTTATATGATTTTGCGGTTCAGTTGATTCAATTGGGCAAAGCCTATGTTTGTAGTTTGAACTCGGATCAAATGAGGGAGTATCGGGGAACCTTGACCGAACCGGGACGTGAGAGTCCGTATCGGAATCGGACTATCGAAGAAAACTTAAACCTTTTTGCTCGAATGAGAATAGGAGAATTTTCCGAAGGAGAACATATTCTCAGAGCAAAAATTGATATGGCTTCATCCAATTTGAATCTCCGAGATCCAGCCCTTTATCGAATTCGTAAAGTTCATCATCATCGCACAGCTGACGCCTGGTGTATTTATCCCATGTATGACTATGCTCATTGCTTATCGGATATGTTGGAAGGGATCACTCATTCTATTTGTACTTTGGAGTTTGAAGATCATCGTCCCCTTTATGATTGGATATTGGATGTTCTGCAGACTCCTTGCCACCCTCAGCAAATCGAGTTCTCTCGGCTCAATTTAGATTATACAGTGATGAGCAAGCGACGTTTGCTTCAGCTAGTTCAAGAGCGGCATGTTTTAGGGTGGGATGATCCTCGGATGCCAACTATTCAGGGTCTACGGCGGCGGGGTTATACTCCTGAGGCCATTCGGAATTTTTGTGAAAAAGTCGGGGTGACTAAAAAGGATAGTTGTATTGAGGTGGGCTTTCTTGAGTTGTGCGTTCGAGAGGATTTGGATCACCGTACGCCTCGAGCGATGGGTGTTTTAAAGCCTCTTCGAGTTGTGATTGAAAACTATCCCGAATCCCAAGTTGAGGAATTTGAGGTTCCTAATCACCCCAATCGTCCAGACATGAAGAGCCGGATTGTGCCATTTTCTCGAGTGATTTACATTGAACAGGATGACTTTATTGAGAATCCTCCTCCTAAATTTTTCCGTTTGGGTATCGGTCGCGAAGTTCGCCTTCGTTCAGCTTATTTTATACGTTGCGTGAATGTTATAAAAGATGCAACTGGGGTCATTCAAGAGGTTCGTTGTACCTATGATCCTGCCTCTCGGGGTGGTTCGTCTCCAGACGGACGAAAAGTCAAGGGAACGATTCATTGGGTTTCTGAAGCCCATTCTAAAGAAGTGGAAGTACGACTTTACGATCGCCTCTTTGATGCTCAGTTTCCTGGCACTGAGGGGAAGGATTTTCTGACTCAAATCAATCCAAAATCACTAGAAATTCTCAAGTACGCCCGAGTGGAGCCGAGTTTGCTTTTGGCTGAACCGGAAATGCGGTTTCAGTTCGAAAGGCAGGGTTACTTTTGTGTAGACCGTTATGATTCTAAGCCGGGTCAGCCTGTCTTCAACCGAACGGTGACCTTGCGCGATTCTTGGCTCAAAGAAAAGTCGTTATAAAATGCTTGCTTCCTCTTCTCCTCGGTGGATTCGGTTCTTAGAGCGAAAGATGTCCTGGCTGGCAATACCCAATTTGGCCATTCTTTTAGTCACTCTTCAAGTGATGGGATTTTTCTTCGTCATGATGGATCCCCTTTGGATTGACCGATTTGCTCTAGTCCCTGAGCAAGTGAGGCAGGGAGAGTTTTGGCGGTTAGTGACGTTTTTGGCTCTTCCCCTGTCGATGAGTCCAATTTGGGTAGTCTTTGCGCTTTGGTTTCTTTATTTTGTGGTGAATTCGATCGAAAGTGAATGGGGAGCATTCAAAACAACTCTCTATGTTTTGGTGTCCGTGGGACTTATGATTGGTTTTTCATTTTTATTTGATTATCCGATCCTTCAAATTTCTGGCTTCGAATCCACCCTCTTTTTGGCAGCGGCTGCATTGTTTCCTGATATGCAAGTCCAGCTGTTTTTTTTTGTTCCCGTCAAAATGAAGTGGCTGGCCTGGTTTACTTTAATTCTGCTTTTATTCCATTTTGTTTCTGGAACTTGGATCGATCGAGGCTACTTGATAGCCATCTACGCGAATTACTTCTTGTTCTTCGGCTCAGCTCAGTTTTACAGTATGAAGCAGGTAGTTAGACGAATGAAGTACCGCTACAAATCTCGGTAATGTTGAGTTGTCAGTGAGAGTGGGTAGCTATTTTTCTCAACGCGTTTTCTTTTTGCCTGGGAAAACCAGTTCTTTCGGAATCTGTGAGCCATCTAAGGCGGGCCCAAGCGGTTCTGGGAAGGTGCCTGAAGGGTCTGAAAAAGTGGAAGGGGTTTGGGTAAAGCCTCTAGCCGAAAAAGGTGAATTTTTACTTTTGTAAGAGTCTCTGGAATCGTATTTTTCATTATTTTTATTGTCTTTCACGGCGACGCTTCTGATATGAGCGGCTGCTTTTACACTTACTTGTGAAAGTTTATCGTTGGCAATGTTCAAGGTTTCAGCTCTGACTTGAGCTTCTTGTGCTGCCGAAGGGTGGGGGCCGAGCGATTTCATTCGAGAATAGTAGTTGTTTTGAGCCTTTGCCTTCGATGCTAGGGCACTGTCGAGCGCAGTGAAGTCGGAGGCATGAATACTATCGCTAAGAATAGAGGTTCCTATGAAGATGAGAGAAAAAAGTGAAAGAGTCTGAGGTAATGCTCTGGGTATTTTAGGCTTCAGTAGTTTATTGATTGGCTGTGTCATCTATTACCTATTAGTTTCTATCCTATTGTGACTTATAGCGATTATATTGAATATAAGTTAATTTTTAAAAAATTTCATTATGTAATATAATTAAATAATTAGAAGATCATGGGGTGCGTATGTTGGATTTTTTAAGAGCCAGGCATTTTTTTTACATTCTTATTTGGATTACCAGTTCTTATCTTTCAATTCCCTTTGGATCCCTTGCCATGGGAGGTACTCTTCCGAGCTGCTCGAATGTTTCAGCTGTGTGTCCCAGTGACACTCTTCCTAATGGAAAAGTCACTTCATCTTTTCCAGTTCCGGCTTCAGTGACGCCCCCATGTCTGAATCTGAGATCAAGCACCGAGGGCCCTCCTCGAATTGATTTGCAAGCTTGTTCGGTTATTCTACGGAATTCTGGATTGGATTCGTTTACCTATCACGACACAAGTCAAGCTTGCAAAATGTATCAGACCCCCCAGGGGCTACTCGATCGGATTGAGCAGTTCTATAGTTACCAAGTGGGGTGTTTTTACAAGGGAGTCATCGTGAGTGGCACCCAGACCGATCCCAAGCATGACGGAAGTTGCGTGGGGCTTGGATCAGCGTCAAATGCAGGTGACACAAGTTGGGCAGCAGTCTGTAACAGTACTGATGGGGAAGATACACATAATCATTTAGGGAAGTCCTGTGGATCATTTGATTCGGGCCAATATGGAGTGAGTCACTTCAAGGGGTTGAGTATTCAGGTGACGAAGTATTTTGCTAAGCAGGTCGTGACTGAGGTTGAAAAAGGAAGTCTCAAGATCACCCAAGGTGGAGGCTGTGAAGCCATAGCCCAGGATTACCAGGTGGGAAACGACTGCGCACGTTGCTTATCGGATAATATTGTCGGAGGGGCGGGCATAAGATCGTTTCCTTTAGCTTTTTTTACGAACAAATTGGACTTTTGTCCGGTAGATAGAACTCAAATTGTGGCGGGGCAGGTTAATATTTCTCCGACAGGGGTGCCTTCGGGAATGCCTGCTCAGTATCTCCATGTTTCTAAGGGCGCTTCTTGTCTTATGTCCGCCCATCGAAGTTCGCGAATTAAGCTTTTTGAGTACCTCATGCATTGTGAAATCGACTGGAGAACTCAACATTTTACTGTGCAAGTCTTGCAGCCAGCGATCGCTCAAGGATTACCTGACTCAGCGAACCATACATCCCAAGTTCAAGCCTTCTTTAAAAATTTTCCGAGCAGCCACGGAGATCCTGATTTTGGAACTCCTGTGACGCTGCCTTCCTTTGTTTCTACGGCCAGTTCGGCCTCTTGTCCTCAGGCGGCTTTAGAGTTTTCATTAAAATATCCACTTTTAGGCTTTGCCTTGGGATTGGGTCCTCTGCGAAATCGCCGAAAGAAAAAGACGGGTCTCAGCCTAAAGGTGGGTTTTGTTTTTATTCTGTTACTGTCAAATTTATCATGGGGTAAGGTCAGCAAATCCGGGGATGATAGCGGTACTCACGATGGAAATACTTCTGGGTATCATTGCACAAATATAGTCGGAGCAAAATGCGCAAGCAAGGTTGAAAGTTGTGTCGGGAATTATCAGACCGATGATGGAGCGCCTTACGTCAACGATCATAATTCTGTTGGCATCTGGGATGACAATGGGCGCGCTAAGGGTGTTCATGAAGGAAATAGAAATGGAACGGACACCTATTTGCAGGCGAAATGGTGCTGCGATAATAGTCAATCGCCCAATTTAAGCAATCAGAATCCTTGTTTCGCGGATCCTACGCCGGGATGTATTGCGAAAAAATACGGAACGAATTCCTCTGATTTTGAACTCGTCAATCCACTGCCAACTCCAATGACTTCAGACGTTAATATGGCGAATAATATTTATAATCAATGCTTGTGGTGTAAAAATAACACCCTTCATTCAGCTACTTTCAACTGTGTAGCTTCACCTGTTGCGTCGATTACGCCCGGACCTCCTGTTACTGGGAGCATGATTACTCAGATAGGAAACCAGATTCGTGAATACACAGGATTAGGCGGTGGCGTTTCTATGGACCCGAGTCCTACGCCCAGTACTTCTGGGGGGCAAATTCTTCCGAGCTCTTATGGGGATCCGACCACTGCAGGAGGTTCAAAGAGTTCAGCAGCGCCGGGTGGGGGTGTGGCCGATGCTCAACCCAGTCGCGGTCCGAGCCTCAGGGGTAATTTAGGTCAGGGCCGTTCTGCGGGTGGGACAGCCTCTAAAACGGGGGCTTCGGGTCAGGGGGCGAGAGAGTTCAATTTAGATGAAGTGGGCCCAGCTCCTCCCTCTGTAAGTGCTGTTCCATCGAGCCTTCTTTCTCAATCTAGAGGAGCCTCAACTATTACAGGGGGTGGAGGGAGGTCTTCGGGCCGGGTCTGGAGAAGCACATCTCAAGATGGGAACGGCTCAGGGGACTTGGCTGGAGGCCCGGCTGGTTCCCAAAATTACGGAGGAGGAGATTCAGGAGAATTAGCTCGGATGGGTGAGGATCCTCTAGATTATTTTACTCGAATTGATTTGGGCCAAGATTTGTTTAGGGAAGTTCATCGCCAGTATCAGAGTCATGCACCGTCGTTATGGGTCCCGTAATTCCCGCTGGAACTTTTGGCATCGATGTTGAATAGGATTGAAGTATCAGCAAATGGAACTTGAAAGAGTTTTAGGAGCTGAACAGAAATGGTGAGGCGACTCTCCTGACCATGACTCGCTTGCAGTGAGTGCATCCTAAGGTTGCTGCAAGAAGATACCTGGCGTACCCAAAAACGTCAGGATCATTAAAAGTGCGAAAGTGCTTTTGCTCTGAGGAACGGCAATCCGAGCCGCTTCAGTGGTCGGGACTTTTGAGGACCTGCCCGTAAGGGCGGGAAGAGCAAAGTTGAGATCACAGCCCATCGATAGGCTCTGGGCACAGGGATTTTAGGGTATCGAACTTTAAATTGGGTGTTCGATATCTGCCAGAAATGGAAGTAAACGGACCATTGATTGGCCACTGATTTCGCTGGGTCGAGCGGATGAGGTACATTGCAATGAAAATCGCCTAAGGAGCCTGAGCGATCTGGGGGTCGGAGATGCTGATAACATCTCCGACCAACAGTTTTTTAGGCTCCCAGTCATTCTGAATGGACGTAGTGTCTCCTAAATTTCATTTAGTTTCAATTCAAGAGTGAAGTCTTGAATTGGATCGGCTTCGAGGCTATAGTTTTTTACGAGAAGCTGACGAGGGGACACATGCAAGAAAATTTAATTTCTGACGGCATAATTATCAACCGATGCCCAGTGGATGGCCATTCCTTGGCTCCTGTGCGGGTGAATTCTGAAAGCGAAATCAAAAACGCGGTAGTCCTCGCACGAACTGCTCAAGAAGGCTGGGAAGCGATCGGGTTTGAAAAACGGGCTCGTTTACTGAAATCCGCTGGCAAGGAAATGCTCAAGCGGCGACAAGAACTCTTAGAACTCATTCATGATGAAGCGGGTAAGACTCCGGCAGAACTGTTGATGTCAGAAGCAGTGGGTCCACTTCAAACCATCAGTGATTGGATACGCGTTGCCCGACCTTGGCTTAAGCCAAGAAAACTTCCCATTTCACCTCTTGCCTTTCCGCGTAAACGAGGAGTCATTGAAATGCTCCCCCGAGGAGTCATTGGTATTATTGCTCCTTGGAATTATCCCCTAGCTAATTTTTTTAAGCCGGTTTTTGCTGCACTTTTGTGTGGAAACGCTGTGGTGATCAAGCCGAGTGAGTTTAGTCCGCGGACGGCAATTTGGTTTGCTAAAATCATGGGGAATTATTTGCCCCCTCATGTTCTCGGTCTCGTGCAGGGAGATCGGCAAGTGGGACAGGCCCTCGTGCAATCTGGTGTGGATGCAATTACTTTTACGGGTTCTTACAGTTCAGGTAAGGAGGTTGCCCGCACTGCAGCAGCGCAAATGATTCCTTGTAGCGTTGAGCTTGGTGGTAAAGATGCCGCGATCGTTATTGAAGATTGCGTACTCGATAGAACTGTAGCGGGTATCATGCACTGGGCACTTCACAATGCCGGACAGGCTTGTGGAGATATCGAGAGAGTCTATGTAGAAAATTCGATTGCAGACCGATTTGTAGAAATGCTGGTTGCTGCGGTCTCAGCACTTCGAGTTCACTCAGGGGACCCCCAGACGTCGGATCTAGGGCCTTCGGTTCATCTCGGGCAACTCAAAATCATTGAAGACCATGTCGCCGATGCCCGGGCGAAGGGGGCCAAGATTCTCTGTGGAGGAAGTCCCGCCGCTACGGCCACGGGTAAAGGTCTTTGGTTTGAGCCTACTGTTTTAGATCATTGTGATCATTCGATGCGGGTGATGAAAGAACCTACGTTTGGTCCCGTGATTCCCATTGTTCGTGTCAAAGACGCAGAGCAGGGTGTGATTTTAGCGAATGACTGTGAATATGGGTTGAATGCATCCATTTGGTCTTCGAATGAGAAGCGTGCTGTCAGTCTCGGTCGCCGGCTGCAGGTGGGAACAGTGTTTATTAATAACCATGCTTTTACAGGAGCCATTCCAGCGGCGCCTTGGACGGGTGTTAAGAAAACGGGTTATGGAATTGCTAACAGTATTTTTGGGCTTCAGCATTACACGCGACCCCGAACGTTAGTAGTAGACCGAAAAAAATCTGCCGATGGTTGGTGGCTGCCCATGGACACTGTGGCCGAAGAACTCGGGCATCGCTTGGCTCAAGCTCAATTGGGTAATCTGTTGGCGGCTTTGAAAATTCCATTTCTCATGAGTCAAAGACAAAAAACGGTGATTGCTTTTGTTCGCGAAGGGAAGCGTTCTCAGGAGCCATTGAAAAGTTCTCCTCAAAATGGCCTAAAATTTTGGTCAAAGGGAAAGCAGAGAATAGAATCAGGGGCTGTCAATTTTAAATTTTTATGTATTAAATTGATAAAAAAAACACTTCCTCGATTGACACAACGTGAAATTGCCTGGGGACAAGCTGCTATGGGGGCTATATTCTCAGGAGCCCCACCCGAAAATTTGAAGCCGCTTTCGCAAGAAGAATCGAAGTTTTTTTTGACTGATATGTACAATAGTTCTCCTTTCCCTGTAGATTTCACGATGAGAATCGTCCTTTGGGTGATGGGATGTTCTCCTATTTTTTTTCTACGGCGATGGACGACTTTAGATCGATTGTCGATTTCTGATCAACTCCGGGTCATCCAGAAAATGGATGCAAGTGATTCTTATTGGGTTCGTCAGTTTTGCATGCTTATGAAACTCAATGGCGGGCTTTCCCATGTGAGCACGACTCGGTTTCAGACGGCCATGAGAGAGACGACTCGGCGCAGTCGATCCGAAAAATTAGGACTAGATCGAATTTCTTCAACTCCCCCTCAACCTGTCCGACCTGAAATGGAGCTCTGATTTATGAATTCAGAGATTGTGAATCGATCCCTTAAGGGTAGTTTTCCAGATGATATTTCAGAACTTCCCGAGGGCTCTGTTATCGATGGTGGGGCAGCCAGTCACGACGTGTCTGATATTGCAGATTATGTGATTATTGGTTCGGGTGCGGGAGGGGCTACAGCTGCATTCGTTCTTTCTTCTGCGGGCTACTCTGTAGTGATTTTGGAAGAAGGTCCGTGGGTCCGGACTCGGGATTTTGAGTTGGATGTATTTCCCAGTATGAAGAAGTTATTTAGAGATGCGGGCACCCAGGTGACCACCGGGAGCGCTATCATTCCTGTGTTGCAGGGAAGGTGTGTGGGAGGCAGCACCACCATCAATTCTGCGATTGCCTGGAGAGCGCCTGAGTCTGTGGTGGACCGTTGGAATTCTGAGTTTGATCTTCAGGGAGCTATTTCCTACAAGACCCTGGAACCTCAATACGATGAGTTAGATCGGGCCTTGTCGGTGCGCCCTGTCAATGACTCTGCACTAGGTAAGCACAGTTCTCTATTTGCAGAGGCGGCTTTGAAGCTCGGTATTCGGGCTGAGAGAATTCAACGTTATGACGGGGGTTGCGCTGCAAGTGCAGGATGTTTGACCGGATGTCGAAGTGGGAAAAAGCTTTCGATGAATTTGACCCATATTCCGATGGCCCTGCATCGGGGGGCCCGGATTTATACATCTTCTGCTGCTCTGCGAGTGGAGTCTTTGTATGGTCGGGCGAGAGCGGTGCATGCAGAATTTCTTTCCTCGAGATCGTCTCAAAATCTGAATCTAAAACCGAAGCTGAAAGTGATCGCCCGCCGGGGTGTGATCTTGGCAGCAAGTGCAGTTCAGACGCCTCAAATCCTCAAGAGAAGTGGAGTCCGACTTCCTGCACTTGGCAAACATTTTCAAGCCCATGCGGGAACCAGTTTAACGGGACGGTTTGATGGCGAAGTTTCGATGCAGGTGGGAGCCACACAGGGATTTAATAGCACCCATTTTGTAGATGTGAATCGATTTAAGGTTGAGACTCTTGCGCTTCCTCCAGAGTTATTGGCTGTGCGAATTCCTGGAGTCGGCCCCGAATTTATGTCCAAGATTTTGGACTACAAGCATGTGCTCAATTGGGCACTTGTCGTTCGGGCTGAAGCCGAAGGGCAAGTTCGGTCTGTTTTAGGTAAGACCGTGATTCAGTATACGCCGACCCTGCGTGATATGGATAATCTGAAACAGGGCCTTAAAGTCTTGAGTGAAATGATGTTTGCGGCAGGGGCTAAGGAAGTTTGGCCTAATTTTCACGGAGTGCCCATTCTGAGAAGTCTAGATGATTTGCATTTTTGGGATGAGGTGCAGGCGGAGCCCCGGTCTTGCGGGATGATGTTATCTCACCTTTTTGGTTCGGCACGGATGGGGTCTGATGACAGAAATAGTGTCGTGGGCTTAGACTTTCAAGTCCACGGTATCCGCGGGCTCTATGTTTTGGATAGCAGTCTCTTTCCGACGAACACGGGTGTCAATCCACAACACACGATTATGGCAGTGGCTCGACTAGGGGCTTCTCGTATTGCTGAGACACCGCTTCCGATTTGCTCATGACCGATGGGGCTCTGCGCGAACAGATTGCATCGAAAGGCTCTATTTTTATAGACGTTCTAATACCCTTAAGGATTCGTGAACACGTGATTCAGCGCAACTGGCTTGAGCTGGATCGATCAATTGCCAGAGAAGTTTTGCCGGAAGGCATCCTTTTTAAAGAGCTGAAGAGATTTGCCGAGTTTACGGAAATTGAATTTATTATTTCGATTCGATCCTCTCATCAGGATCCGGATGAAGATGGGATTTGGCATGATGACGGATCTCGTGTATTAGCTTTTTCTCTTTCTTTGACGCTGAAACCGTCTGAAATTGAAGGAGGGTGCCTTGAAATTCGTAAACGAGACCGGACTTCATTTAAGTCTGAGAAGTCCGAAGTTCTACCGACACCTTCTTTCGGAACGATCATTGTTTTCGCAACGGGGCATCAGGGATTTGAGCACAAAATTAATCGGGTGATTCGCGGGGAGCGATTGATTATTGCCGGATGGTGCAGTTGATATGGCTTTCAAATAAATGCCTTCTTGAGAGCGTGCTCGGAGTGAAAAATGAAATATTCAGAGGTTTTGGGTTTTTTAATTCTTGTTTTGTCTCCATTGAGTTCGGATCAGGTCTTTGCAGGTCGCCTCATTGCGGTGGATTCAAATGATGATAGGGTGTCCTATGGGTTCCCAAGGTTGGGTCCTATGTATGAGGTGGATGGTGTTATTTGGAGTGGTGCGGCACGACAAGTCTGGAGGAGAGAGAATAG
>JANNCA010000097.1:0-9874 GCA_031386075.1 Oligoflexia bacterium | reverse complement strand
TGGTTACGAAAAGAAACAATATACTGAAGTAGACTTTCGCGATTCATTCGCATCCCTTCATATCGAATCTGAATCGAAGCCCAATCAGGCTGCCCTGTGATGAGACAATTCGATTTAAGTAAATTTGAAAATAGGGTTTCACTTCCAGGTTCATCACTCACTTTTAGCAAGGAAGAGTCAGGAAGGTACAAGTTACATTCGACATCGAGCTCATCAATACAAATTCCTTCAAAGCTTTTTACTAGAAATTGACTGGAATTCGTCAAGCTTTGCTCGTCAAAACCGGTCAATTGAGCTTTAACTTTTGCTCCACACGCACGCGAAAGATCGTCCTCCATCAGCTGGGAAACCTGAAGGATCGATTCAAATTTTGATTGATTAAATGAATTTAAATAAAGTTTAAAAGATTTAGATTCAATCAAACAGGGAGACTCACATGGAATGAAAAACTCTCCCAATGCTACGCTTGGCTTACCCTTGCTATTCAACCAGGAAATCTCAAAAGCGTTCCAGATATCACAGCCTCGAAAGGGCAAATGAATAGGCAACTGGATCTCATCCCGCTTATTTTTTCTGGCAATAGGAAAAAGAAGACTGGGATCATAGTGGCTCACCTAGCTAGATTTTTTCCCAAGAGGTAAACTTGCAGATGCGACTGCGGAATGTGGATTTAATTTCATGTACTTGGTCTCTACCATAATCCTAAAAAATAGCCAAATTTCAGTTGAAATTTAACTTTTTTCAGTAAGAATTCGCACTGTCACGACAAAGAGCGAAGCAATCACAGGACCTAGAAATACCCCAAAAAACCCCAAAGTCTGCAACCCTCCAAAGGCCGCAACAAACGCTAGCAATGGATGGAGGTTAGCCGAACCTCGCAGAAACATCGGCCGCACCGTATTATCTACTCCGACAATAATCAAGGACATAACTCCAAGGGTGACCCCCACCGCTTCATTTCCTTCGACAAACTGATGCAGTGCCACCCCAAGAGTAATTGGAAAAGATCCCACTACTGGAATAAATGAGCCAGCGAAAACCAATCCCCCAATGAGTGGGACATTCGGTGTCCCAGTAAAAAAACAAGCCAACACTTCTAAGACCGCCTGCGCCGCTCCAGATACGACTGACGCCAAAATAACGGACCTGCACATTTCGTAAAGAGAAGAGGTCAACTCCTCTGTCTGATGAGGGTTGAAGATTGAGTTCCGCCGAATAAACTGGAGAAGTCTAGGTCCATCCACCAGAAAAAAATAGACGCTCACGACAATCACCAATAACCCTGTGACCATCCCAGGAAGATGAGTAAAAATCCCACCTAAAAATTCTGTCAACTTAGCCCCGATACTAGCAGCCAACTCCTGAAAAGAATCTCCTAACTCTGGCATGCTGACTGGAAAATGGACCGCTAACCAAACCATAAATCGATGAACCAGAGGCATATTCATCAAGCTATCGATAAAGCCATTCGAACTCCCCACAGTTGCTTTCCATGTTTGTAATTGTTGGAAGCCGGCCTTCGCAACAAAGAAAATCAGAAAAGAAGAAGGCAGGAGCAAAACGACGGTAATTCCTAAAGTTAAAATGGCTGAACCTAAGGCAGCAGGAATCTTTCTTTTTTTCATCTGCTCCAGCCAGGGAAAAAACAAAACTGCTAGAATCGCACCCATCGCTATTGGAAAAAGGAGAGGGGACGAAATATAGAAAAAAGAAAGAGTTACAGCACCTGAAAAAATATTTTGCCCCATACCGAATTCCCCTCTCCCCTTGAGCCCCGTGGATTGTCAGAAAACTGTTGATATGTTACTTCCAAATGAAATGGGAAATGATTTTTTTAACCTGCTTCGTAGTTTTACTTTCGGTGCAGCGCCAGGAACCCTCATCACTCTTTCCTTGGCTGCCCTTGGGCTAATCGCTTTTATTTACTTCTTGGGCCGCATTTTAGTGCGCTATTTAGTCCGCTCTCTTACCGCATCTTTAGCTTTAGAGAACTCAAATCATCTCACGGACTTAATCCATAAGCCAGTCATGGATTTATCCGAAAGGATGGCCCGAGTAAACAGTGAAATGCGCGAGTCACTGGCACAAACCCTCACCCAAAACTTTATGAATACCCAAGAGAGACTGGACCGAACCCTGGCTCAAGGAAGGCTTGAGCTTCAAACTGGGCTCATGAGCACCACTCAGACTCTCGAAGGTAAATTCCAATCCTTAGAACAGCAGGTCGGACTTCGCCTCGAAAACATTGGTAAAAGCGTGGAATCCAAACTAAACGAAAATTTAAAAGAAGGATTCCGACACTTCGAGAAAGTTCAGCAGCACCTTCAGGCAGCTGAACTCAAGTTAGCCGCTCTGAGTGCGGTAGGACAATCGATTTCAGACCTCAATAGTCTACTTAAGCTCCCTCACCTCAGAGGCGGATTCGGAGAAGCAACGCTAGAAAGACTTTTATCTGACTTTTTGCCTGTAGGCTCATACGAACTTCAATACTCGATTGTTCCTGGTTCAACTGAGAGAGTCGACGCAGTCGTTAAATTTGCAAAGCAACTCCTTCCCATTGACAGCAAATTCCCTCGCGAACAAGTCCTCCCACTTTTCGAATCCCAAGATCCCGTTCAGCTGGAACTCGCAAGAAAGGCGCTTTCTGAATTTATTCGGGTCCAAGGAAAATCCATCGCTTCAAAGTATATCCGCCCCGATCACGGGACATCGGATATGGCGTTACTTTTCTTACCGAGCGAAACCCTCTATTTTGAAGTGATCCGGAATGGAGACCTTTTTGAAAATCTTACGAAACTCAAAGTATTTCCAGTCTCACCGAATACCCTCGCTATTTCGCTCAAGTCAGTTGCCATGGCGCAAGAATACTATGAAATGTCTCGGGGGGTCGAAAAGACGATTGAGGACATCAAAAAAGCCCGAAGACATTTCGAACACTTCGAAGGAAAATTTGATGAATTGGGGAAGGGATTAAGAAAGGCTCAAGAGGCTTACGAAACTGCAACTCGCCACCTGGGCCACTATGGAAGCAGTGTGTTCCGGCTTACTGGAGAAGAAAGCACTCCTACTGAGATTTCCTCAGATGAAGGGCTAAGGCAAAGGTCAGCCACTGAAGTTCCACAAGTGCAGGGACCCAAGAAAAAAGCTGATTCTCCAATGCTTTGACTCGATAAATGGGAGAAAATTGAGACTCCCTGACATCCCCAGGGACGGAGACATACCAAATGGAGTCTATTGATTCTGTCCCTGATTCCGACTTTGATGCCAGCCTCGGTTCCAAGTGGCTCGAGACAAAATGAGGCCCGTGATAATACTCCTCACTGCTATAGGCGGGGACTCGCACTCCAGCCACTTCATTCAACTCTAAGGCAATTTCCCTAGCAATCCATTCACCTTCCCACTCCCCTAAAACGACAGTAGGGGGCGCTTGAATCCGGGACTGAAGGCCCTCAAGGGGAGGGTTTTTTGAACTGCTCAGAGCACTCCAAATTTCTACTGCTTGCGAACCTAACAAAAGAGTACTGACTGCGCAGATCGGGCTAATAATATCCACCCCTCGTTGAAGGGTTTTTCCAGGCTTATCCCCGGGTTCGCCCACCACCACCTGAAGCCGTCCAAATTCTGGTTTTTGATCTTCATCGGCGGTCACCCAAACGGTAAACGCCCCTGCTTTGTCACACTTTTCAAAGGCCCGGAGGGTCACTTCAGTCGAGTCATCGTGACTCAAAGCAAATACCCAATCATATTTGTCAGGAAAGACTTCAAAACCCATTTGAACACTCGCACAGGCAAGAACGGGAGGAATCTGCCGCCCCCCCTTGCGCATCATTTCTCGTCTCAACGACAGAGCCAGTAGTTTTGCAGAGCAGAGCCCACGCCCCTCCCCCAACAATAAGATTCGGCTGGGTGGACGAGGAGGCAATTCCTGAGGCAAACCTGACTTGAGGACTCGATTCGCAAGACGACTCCAATTTCGTTTCTGGGCAATCAGACCCTCGTGAACGTGATTCATCCCTTCAGTATGAAGGGTAATTTTTCGAATGTCGAATGACCCGCTAGAGTCCTTGAGCTAATTCGTCAAAAAGGTAAATTTGACTCAAGCACGCACTTCGAAGATCACTGATGAGTAAACTTTCATTTTCACCATGGGCATTCGTATAGGGATCTTCCACCCCCACGAGTAGGGCAGGAACACCCCCGAGTGCCTCAGCAAAAGGCTTTACAAAGGGAATGCTCCCTCCACATCCAATTTTATAGGGAGCATGCCCATACCCCCTCTCGAGGGCTCGATGAGCCGCATCAAAAACTGGGCCTCGAGGTTCAATTGCCCAAGGACTTGAGCAAGCTTCGGTTTGAAATTTGACCTGAAGGCCCCAAGGCACCTGGGACTGAAGGTATTCTTTCAACTGTCCGAGGACAACTTCAGGATCCATATCAGCAACCAGGCGAACGGTCACTTTAGCCCAGGCTGTGTCATTGATAATATTGCCTGCCTGCAACCGCGAAGACGCCTGAATCGCATTCACAGTCAAGCTCGGTAACCGCCAAACCTGAACGGAGGGGGGCACGGAGAAAGAAGAATCTGTTCGAAGCATTTGGACCCCTGGAAGGAGTCCAGCTTGCTTTCTAAATTCAGCTTCATCATAGGGAATGGCCTTCAATTCGAGGCTTTCCTCCGAACTGATGGGCCGAACGGACTTGAGGACCCCAGGAACTGCAATTTGACCTTCCGCATTAACCAAAGAAGCTAACATCTTCGAAAGCCCCATAGCCGGGTCTGGAATCGGCCCTCCCCACATCCCCGAGTGAATCGTCTTAGAAAGAGCCTTCACTTCAATCCCAAGACCCACCATCCCGCGAAGGGCTACAGTGAGAGCAGGGACTCCACAATCAAAATTAGTCGTATCCGTCAGAACCAACACATCTGCCTGGAGCAGTTCTCGATAGGACTTCAAGAACTGGGACAGATGAGAACTGCCCGTCTCTTCTTCTCCCTCAATAATCACTTTCACATTGACTGGCAACTCCCCCACCGTTTTTAGATAGGAGGCAATGGCAGAAGTATGAATGACAATTCCAGCTTTATCATCCGCAGTCCCTCTTCCATAAAGGCGACTCCCACCCGGCCCATCCTTTTCGGTCGGAGTAAAGGGTGGAGTTTGCCAAAGTTCTTCCCTGCCGGGAGGCTGAACGTCGTGATGGGCATACAAAAGCAAAGTCGGCTTGCCCGGCGCTCGAAGTCGATCGCCATAGACGTAGGGATGAGCCCCAGGAATTTTCAAAATCTGAATATTTTCAAGGCCTCGATTTCTCATCAGGTCCGAAACCGCCTCGGCACTCTTCTGTAGCTCTGCCTCAGGAAAGCCCGGAAAGCTCACGCTGGGAATTCTAGAAAGAGTCTTCAAATCTTCTAAAAAGACCTCAAAATTCTTTTCTAAGTACTGGATTGACCTCGAGAGTGGAATATCATTTGCCATAGAATGCTCCAGAAATGGGGATACCCGCAGGACAATCACTTGACAACTGAATTCATTCTGGTCAAACTCCGTCCAAACAAACTCTATGGCAACGCCCCCTTCCTCCACTCGAATCAAATTAAATGCCTCTTTCTGGAAGCATTCCTATTGCGTTCCTTTCTCCGAAGACGTGATTCCCTCGAGCCTTTTCCTAAAACACCGCCACTTTCTAGTGATTGACGTAGAAACCCAGAAACTCGTCCAGGAAGTGGGAGGCTGGGATTATGTCCATTTGTTAGGAATTTCTATTGCATGTGCCTATGACAGCAAAACAGATCAATTCATCGCCTACCGGGAGAACGAACTCAAAAAACTCATTGATCTCTGCGAAGAGCGACTCGTCGTGGGCTACAATATTCGAGGATTTGACTTACCTGCCATGGTACCCTACGGATTAGACCCCAAAAAACTCGACGTTTTTGACATCATGTATGACTTAGAAGCGCTCACGCGACAACGCTTCCTCAAACTAGAAGCCGTGGCCCGGGGAACGCTTGGAACCGGAAAATCTGCAGATGGACTCCAAGCTGTCGAATGGTGGAAGTCAGGCCAAGTTCAAAAGATTATCGACTACTGCACCCAAGACGTAAAAGTAACGCGAGATGTTTTTCAGTTTGGTCGACAAAATGGTTATGTGAAAATTCAACGCTCCGAATCAGCTGAGAAGGTCTCCCAAGTCTCAGTTCAATGGAATTAGAGTTCACCAAAAGTCCTTTTAAAAACCCAGATCATCGAAGGCACTCCTTTTAGGGCTGTTGTCAGTTCTGGATCGGGACCTGTTGCGACTTTAGATCCTGTTCCCGGAGTCAACAGGTCCTGATCTAGAACTGACTCATCATGGCTCTCCGCGTAGTGACAGCTTAAAAAAAACAGTTAAACTCTGTCAGTCTAAGGAATGGACGGAGGGAACCCACGGATGGGTTTTGTTATAATTCTTGATTTCATCAAAAACTTCAAGTAGCGTCCGCGTCATAACCTAAATTACAAGGTATGATCATGAATCTATTTGCGGCTTTTCTTGTCGTTCTTTTAATTCCTAGATCTGATTCACTCTTCATTCCTAAATCATTCAAAGCTAATATCCATCCGAAATCATTAGTTTCAGAATCAAATGACTTGGATCCAATCGAATTTCTTGAGCAATGGCAACCGATTGTGCCCGAGGAAGAACTAACAAATGATCCAGTGCCGTTCAAAAAATTTGGTCTGAATCTCGTTTTATGGCGAGGAACGGATAGGAAACCAAAAATACACTTGAATCGCTGCCCTCACGCGGGCGCGCAGTTCACAACCGCAGGAGGAGGGGTCGTTGAAGATCAGAAGTCAAAGGAAAGGTGCTTAAAGTGCGCCTTTCATGGCCTTCAATTTAATGACCAAGGAAAGTGTAACCTGGATCCTGAGGACGGAAATCCCAAGCCATTTCTCAAGGTGCCAGAATACGCAGCGATTGAAAAAGATGGCTTTATTTGGATGAAATGGGGTCCAGAAGACTCAGATCTACCTGAGCCGACCCACCTGAGCGACCTGAAAGATTACTACGCTATTGCCATTAAAATTGAATCTAAAGGCAATTTCCGATTCAATTGTGAGAACCTTATAGATACTGATCATGTTGACTTTATTCATAAAAATTCATTTGCTAGAATTGCCAGATATTTATTTAAAAGAAAAAAAGCAAATTGGAATATAAATTCTTCAGGGGTACAATGGGATAATGGAGATCCAGGCTTTAATTTTGCCTTCACATTTCCAGGCACTTGGACGAATCGCAGACAAAAGGAGGATGCAGTGACAGTAATGAATGTCCCTGTGGACTCGAATTCCACTGATGTCTATATCGTGATGTATCGAAATTTTGGCAAAAAGTTTTGGATTGAACGAACACTCTTGGATCCCCTCTTCAAAAATCTTTATCGGTTTGTTGCCATGGAAGACCAAGCTGTCATCGAATCCCAGCAAGACAACGCTTCGCAAATGGGCGAAGAAGGGGATCACCTTTGTCGAAAAGACGATCAAAGAAGACGCCACCTTCGTGCCTATCTTCAAGGTAAACGGCCCTTTGTAGGCCCCCTTTACGACAGTCCGGCGCTTACTCCAGTACATGACACTTGCCTTGACCCCACTTAAGACCGGCCTCGATTGAAGTGGCGGCTCAACCCATTGAAGGTCGACGCCCGACCGTCCGTAGCTCACCATTTCTTCACTCAATTTTTCGTTGAAAGCACATTTTTGGCAAAGCGTGATCCGACACCTATCTTGATATCTACCGTCACCTTTAACTATTTGCGTTACTTCCTGCTTGAATTAGTCTCCTAAATCAACTACGTTTCACGCACAAATTGAGGTAAGTCTATGAATTTCGTTGGATTCCTTGCTCTACTTTTAATCCCCAGTTCAGAACCCTTTTCAATTCTCAGGGCCTTAAAGACGCCTGGAAATCAATTATACGAAAGAAAGCTGAATTCAAATTCGCAAGACTCTGGCTGGACAGATTCTAGTCCAAATGTCGCAAACCCCATGCAATTCCCAGCAGCATGGTGGGGAATTGGACTTTCCTCTGAAGTAAGCAATCAGCCTGTGGCCATGAAACGTTTTGGATTTGACCTGGTCCTTTGGCGAGATTCCAATGGCAAACTCAATATTTTTGAAGATAGCTGTCCCCATCGTGCAGCAAAACTCAGTTTAGGGCAGGTCGTCCAAAACAAAGAATCCAATGAGAGTTGCCTCCAATGCCCTTTTCATGGCCTTGAGTTTGATAGCCAAGGACTATGTCAGTTTGATCCTGAAGATAAAAAACCTAAACCTTTTATTCGAGTTCCAAAAATCACCGCTATTGAAAGAAATGACGTGATCTGGATGAAATGGGGCAATGCTGATTTACCAGAACCAGACTATCTGGATAAATTTGACTCTTATTACGCAATTTTTTTTAAAATTCGCTCAAAAGGAAGCTTTGAAAAAAACATTAAAAACCAGGAAGATGGCTCTCATGTAGAATTTGTTCATAAAAATTCTTTCTGGCGATTCGTCAAAAATATGAGTCAGAATAAAAATCCTACAACCCAAATGACTTCGGCGGGTATTTTATCCCACAATGGTAATCCTGAATTTTATTTTGACCTTAAATTTCCAAATATTTGGATCAATCCCCGAGACACTCCAAATACTGAAGACGCTTTACTCGTCATGGCTGCTCCTATTGATTCGAATACAGCCGATGTTTATTTTAAATATCATCGAAATTTTCTCAAGAATCCAATTATTAGGACTCTGGTTGATCCTTTAATCCAAATTGTTTTCCAATATATTGCAATGGAAGATCAACAAATCATAGCCTCCCAGGAGGGCAATGAGTCTAAACTTGGACAAAAAAGCAATCGCCTGTACCGAAAAGACGATCAAAGAATCCGATACTTTGAGGCGTACCTTGCAGGAAAACCTCCGCTTCAAAGCCCACTCTTTGACCGACCCAGCCTAGATATTCCTATCGGTCCAAAAGTCATTGACTCCGATTCACAGGATCTACCGGACTCTAGTCCCACTGAAGAACTTTAAAAATCTGGATCTCAGGTACTGTTGCAGCTGAATATCCCTGTTCCCAGCAGTCAACAGTACCTGATCCAGAATTTATTATTTAAAATTAATTTAAGTCGACAGTTAATCAGGAAGTCGAACGCCCCTGAACAGAAGACGAACCTTCATATCCAAATACTTGGAGCATATCCTGAATCAGTGCCATCAACGTTTGTCCACTTTCTAGCGCGTCTTGAGATGTTATGCAGCAGGTTAAGTACTTGAGCATGGGCTGAAAATTAATCTTCACGGACCGTTCTTCCAGCCAATGATAAAAATACTCAATCGAGCAGATCCAATCCAATAGCGAAAAAGGAGAGTCATTGACATACTCTAGGATCACATCAGTAATGAGAGCCCCGTGTGGATTGGATTTTCCATACTGATAGATGAGCCGGGTCAGGATGGTCAACTGGGCAGTTGACTGGCAGGCCAAGGCTAGGTGTTCTAAGGCTTGGTAATCCACCTCAATAAATCGAAGACTCTGTCGAGCGGACTCCAATACCGCAAACCACGCAGCCATGGATTCATCCGTTTCAGAGACTTTTTGAGCTGCCAATGCCCGAACGTCGAAAATCATGTGGAGTCTGGCTCATAGTCGAGACAGGGAGCTAGCCACTTTTCAACAGTACGAAGAGACATCTTTTTCCTCTCCCCGTAGTCTTCGACTTGATCCTTACCGATATTTCCTACATGAAAGTATTTGGCTTCAGGATGGCTCATATAAAAACCAGACACAGAACTGGGAGGATTCATCGCAAAATTCTCAGTCAAGGTGACCCCGG
>JANNCA010000157.1:0-2212 GCA_031386075.1 Oligoflexia bacterium | reverse complement strand
GAGTTCTTCTGGGTTGCCGGGAAGCAGTCAAGTCAGCAAAATGGTGAGGGATTTTGAACCGTTTCTAGGGTTGACTCCTCACTATTATCAAGCAGATCCCATTTTGACACAGGTAAATTATCCTGGAACAAATAATCCCATGCTACGGAAGGTGACGGGTCAGACCTATTACCAAAGTAGTGAGATCTGTGGACCTACGGCAGCGGCCATGATTTTATCGGGAATTGCTGGAAAAATTATGAATGTCACTGGCTATAGTGCCTGTACGAATTCGAACGCTCAAAAAGTATCCTCAAATCCTACGGCTCTAGGTGTCCAGTGGTCCGTCGGGACAGGCAGTCCAACCGTACCCTTATGGGCAGCTCAAATTGCTGCAGTAGCAGGTTTGACAAAAAATTCATCTGTTACTACCAGTGGAGAAACTTTATCTGATGTAGATTATGTTATTCCTGGAGCAGCCAGTGACTTTGGGGCTGTTTCGTCTGATGGGACTCGGAGCTGTCCACTGACGGTAGGGGGGGCGAATTTAGTGAGTCGAGGCGGGCAAGTGGCGATTCCTATTGCAACCGGAACGGATCAGATTGACCTTGCTGTGGCTTCAGTTTTGAACGGAAGTGGGATTTCATTTTCTTCTAATTGCACTGGTTCTGGCCCGACAAAGTGTGCGTCGCCAGGGGTTTCCTTAACGAGTGGTTCGGCGACTTATAATCCCAGTGTGTCAGAAAATGCAAGCATGATTCAATTGCAGCTGGGCTATTACTACGCCACGGTGACATCAACCGCAGGTGTTTCAACGGTTTCGTTTATGCGTTATGGGGGTCATTTTATTGATGTAGATGGCTATCAATATTCTAAAACGACGGTCAACGGATTGAAAGTGAATGATAATGCTATTTTTTCTATTCATAATCCATTGGCGACGGACATTCAATTTTATTCGATATTTGCCGTACCTTCTACCTTCAGTCAATCCAAAGTAAAATTTTGTAGTACACTTAACTCTGCAAAAATAAGTGAGAATTCTAAATTTTCTGACGCTTGTACTTCCTGGAATGATAACACTACAATTCTCAACAATGTTTCTAATCTTATGGCCGGTAACTCTTATATTCCAGAGTGGAGTAGCTCCACGTCAGGAGCTACTCATTCGATTGTGACAAATAATTATTTTGCAATGATTGAGGCTGCTACCGCGATGACGGCTCCCTGTAACCGTTCAAATGGCGTGAATACTTGCAACTAAGTAGTTTCGCTAAATCGATTGTTGAGCTAAAATTCTGTCTTGAGAGTTTTAGCTCGGTCAGGGTATTTTGAAGCAAAAGTGGATATCAGTAGAGATCGAGCCATTGAGTCAGGTTGATGACTTAATGTCTGGCGAAGTCTAGGCTCGATGATATTAGGGTCCTCGGTTACTTTCATTAAGGCAGATAGGGCAATGACTCCATTGTAGGAGGCTTGGTTTTGAGGTTCGTAGGGATTTAGAGATCTTTGGAGGTCATCCCCAAAAAAGTCGATTTTTGAATTCGTATCTACATTGAGTTGAAGGACGTATTGGACCAAAAATTGGCGCTCGTGGCTATACTTCAGGCTTAATTTAGGGAGATCCTGTTGAAGCTCGTCTAAGGTTTCTCGAGACTGGTTTCTCAAGATCTCGAGTTCTCGCGAAATGAGGGCCCCTGCAGGAGTTTGGATTTGGGGTAAGAAATCAAGGAGGACGGCTATTTTGGCTATGGATGCACCGGCCGGGGACGAGGCAAAAACAGCAGAGAGATCGCTGTTCTTTTTTTCAAGGTGAAATTTTTCTACAATAGACTGGTATTGAGCCTGAGCTTCGACTGTGTCGGAGGTTTTGATTTGCTCTTTTGATTCGGCTTGATGGCTTAGGGCTGTAGGACGTTCCTGAGCGCTGGAAGGGGTTGAATGACCGCCGATTAAGTGGAATGGCTGGCCTATTTTTTTGTAAAAGGTGCGATTTGCCAAATAATATCCAAAATTCCAGAAAAGGAAAACGCCGAGTAAGAGGGTTAAAGTTTTCATGGGGAACTCTCGGGATTCGGGGTGAAAATAGGGAGATTCACTCCCTGGTTCATGAGGGCGGTGTTCAGCGGTGTAGAAAGTGTTGGGTACTTTTGAATAAAAAGAGAGACTAAGACTCTTCGAGTTTGGTTGTCAGGTTGAGCGACGATTCCTTGTACAGTTCCACTCAAGGCTT
>JANNCA010000141.1:0-6089 GCA_031386075.1 Oligoflexia bacterium | reverse complement strand
TGGGCCTCTTGAATTCGACTCGAGTTCGCACCCTGAGATACACAAAGGCTGATTTCACAAATTGATTTTAACGCCCCCCCGCTACCGCCGGTCATCCCGATCGTTTTACACCCTCGAAGATGGGCTTCACGAACTCCTGCGATTACGTTCCCACTGTTGCCAGATGTCGAAATAGCGATCACGACGTCTCCGGGTTTTGCAAGAGCTTGCACCTGCATGGCAAAAATTTGCTCATAACCAAAGTCATTCCCAAGCGCGGTCAAATTAGAAGAATCGGTAGTGAGTGCAACAGCAGGAAGGGGTCGCCGATCCACCAACATTCGTCCGATCATTTCCGCGGCCATGTGCTGAGCATCTGCGGCTGATCCGCCATTCCCAAAAATCAGAACTTTTCCTCCGTTTTGAAAACACACCCCGAGCGTCCGTGCTGCTGAGATGAGCAACTCTCCGGAATCTCTAATAAAAGCCTCCTGAATCGCTCTTGATTCTTGGGCAGTTTTCATCAAATAGTCTTGGGGTCTCAAACTCACATCTCTTTCTAATAGACTCAGCCTAAAATACTCAGGCCAAAAATACTCGGCTATCATACGCCAGATATTCATTTTGGGACAAAGGGTCTATCTCCTGTGAGCCTAAGCCACTCGACCCCATCCAAAAAACATGTTACAAAGTCTTTCCATTCTCAGGGTACTGAGTTTTTAACTAAAATTAAAGGGGAATTCCGGCCCCCTTAAGCTTAATAAAGGAATTCGAAAGATGTCTTCTTCAAAAAATATCAATACAGCAACCGACAGTAATTTTGATCAAGATGTGCTCGCATGTTCGCAACTCGCAATCATTGACTTTTGGGCTGAATGGTGTGGACCTTGTCGCCTATTAGGCCCTACAATTGAAAAAATAGCTGATGAATACGAGGGAAAAATCAAAGTTTTCAAAATGAACGTAGACGAAAATCCTGCCACTCCATCGCAATTTCAAATCCGAGGAATTCCTACCGTTATTTTTTTCAAAGAAGGCAAGGTCGTCGATCAACTCGTAGGAAATCACCCTAGAGAAGCCATCATCGAAACTCTTCAGAAGCATTTGTAAGCTTGAGGATAGTTTATATCCTAACGGAAGACTCCTTTTTGGGCTGTTGTAGGTTCTGGTTCGGGTGCTGTTGCGACTTTAGATCCCCGTTCCCGGCGGCAAAACCATGACATCTTGACCGCACTTCTATTTACGGTATCCTAGAGTTCAATCACATGATTGAGTGACGGACACAATTTTAGGAGCAAGGCACATGGAATCAGGTGGCTTCCTTACAGGCTTTATCGCGGCGTTTCAAAATGGCCCATGGATGGCAATCATTGGAATCACTTTGGCACTCGCCTTAGCTTTCACTCTTGAACGAGTGATGCGGCTTTTTTTCCAATACAACGTGGATGGAGCGTCATTCATGTTTGAGGTACAAAAGTATATCCTAGCAAATGACTTGGACGGTGCGATTCGCCTCTGCAACGGTGCAGGCAAGGCTGCACTTCCTAAAGTGATTAAATCCGGATTGCAACGTGCCTCTCGAGACGAAGGGCAAATTCAAAATGCCATTGATGCTGCAAGTTTAGAGGTCATCCCAAAACTCGAACGGCGACTCCCTTACCTCGCCCTGATCGCCAATATATCGACGCTTTTTGGCCTTTTAGGAACCATCACTGGCCTCATTCGATCCTTTGGCGCCATCGCCCTAGCCGACCCAGCCCAAAGGCAAGCCATTTTAGGGACAGGCATCAGCGAAGCGATGAATGCCACGGCCTTTGGCTTGGTGACGGCCATTTTCGCGATGGTCATGCACAGCATTTTGTCCAACAAGGCAGCGCGAATCGTAGAAGAAATCGACGAATTCGGTGTCAAACTTCTCGACTTACTCTCGGCTAGAAAATTCCGCCACTCCTCTCAACGCGAGGAATAGGAGCCCCCTCAAGTGTTCAAACGCCCCAGTTCACGCAGGAAATCACACGGCGAACATGCAGAACTTCCTCTAGTTCCGATTCTCGATACGATGGTCACTCTGATCGGCTTTCTTCTTTTTACCACTTCGTTTTTGGGAATTGTCGCAATTGAATCCCCACTCCCTCAATCCAGTCCAGAAGAAATCAAAGACGAGGTCAAACAAAAAGAGAAACCCCTCCAACTCACAGTTTCCTTTCGAGAGAAAGACGTGGAAATTTGGAGCCCTTTTGCCAAATTCGAACCCAAAGCGATTTTGAACAACAAAGAAGGAAACCCAGACGCTCAAGGCATCCATGTAGCACTTCTCGAAATTAAAAAGAAATTCCCGCTGGAGGATACCGCAGTATTGGTACCTAACAAGAACTCCCCCTACGACACCCTGGTCGCCGTTATGGATGCGGTTCGAACCCTTGAGCCCACTGACCCCCCCATTTACGTCAAAAATGAAAAAACAGGCGTCGACGAACCCATCAAAAGCCTATTCCCCAAAGTCATGTTCGGAAACCTCTTAGGAGATAGTTAAATGGCAGGTCATGGGATTCGTGGCAGAAGAAGCCGACGTAAAATAAATAAGGCCTTTGAACTTCAACTGACCAGTATGATGGATGTCCTGGTGATCATCGTTGTGTTCCTCCTTAAAAGCTACAATACGAGCCTCAACAACTTCACAACGGCACCTGGACTCAAACTTCCTATATCGAGTTCTCCAGACTCACCCAACGACAGCCTTCAGGTGATTGTCACTCCAGAATCGATGACCGTCGATACGGATAGGGTTCTTGACTTCATACAAACTGCGGCCAACTTGGGAAGCCCAGAAGCCAACTATTCCTTCCGCGCATCTGATCTGGACGAAGCCGGAAAGAGAATTATTCCACTCTACGACGCACTCATCAAAGCCAAGGAAAAAACAGAAATTCTACTTGCCAAGTCAAAATCCCGAGTCGATGGCAAACCTCTCGCCTTTGAGGGTATTTTGGCCGTTCAAGCCGACAAAAGAGTGAAATACGACACGATCAGAAAAATCATGTATACCGCCGGAGCTGCAGGTTACAAAACCTTTCGATTCTTAGCTATGAAGCGGGATACTTAGCTCAAAAAAGGATAATGGAATGGAAAATACTCCCAATTTAGTTAGAAATCCGTACGAAGTTCGAGAAGGAATCACAATCCTCGCGGTAGATGATGATGCCCTCTATCGTGAAACCGTGGTCAATTATGGAAAAAAACTAGGTTACAATTTTATTGACGCAAATTGCGGTAACGATGCTTTCAAAATCATCCAGTCTCAACCGATCCACGGCCTCCTCACTGATCTGCGAATGGCGAATGGAACTGGAATCGAACTCATGAAAAGGATCAGAAATTCAAAAAAAGAGCTCCCCATTGTTCCAAAGATTATTGTCAATACCGGCCTCCTAGAGGGTGGAGAAAAATACTTAAAATCTTTGGGAGCGATTCAAATTTTTATAAAGCCAGTAGATATCAAATTGGTCGTAGGGAGTCTCATTGAGCTCGCCCGATCTTGAAATGAGAAAATCCCCCAACGGCCCACACTAAAAAAATTGAATTAAGATCCAGCCATTCTTTCTAGTGTAATCAGCTCTACAGAGTTGGTACTCTGGATTTTGTAACCTAAAAACTAGCTGAATACTAATCTCACACAATGAGTGCAATTCCCCAGAGTTCCTCAACAAGAAAGCACACGAGGTCCTCAGCTTTAAACCCCCGCTACCTCACTCCTCTACTTCAAAAAAAAGAAGACGGCAATTGAATTTCATAGAAATTTGCTCACGCATAAAGGTAGAATAAAATAGGGGAGTGCTGAAAACACAATTGTTAAAACCAGCCGAGTGACAGAAAAGGAGCCATAATGGTTCACGTTGAACTAAAGGATTTATACACAAAAAAATATGCACTTCTTTGGTGCGTTCTTTCATTTAAGGCTGGCCTCCTCAACGCAGCAGGATTTCTATTCGCTGGAAGCTACGTCTCACATGTAACCGGATTCGGGACTCAAGTTGGAATCGCACTAGGACATGAGTCTTTTGATCTAGGTATTTTGCAATTAATTATACCTATTTCTTTCATTTCTGGGGGAGCTTTAACCTCATTTATTTTAGATAGAAAATACTCTTCTGAATACATACCAAATTATCCAAAAGTTCAGATGACAATCACTCTTTTACTCGGAGTTATTGCCTTGCTTTTTTCAACTGGAGTATTCACTACGGTAAGATCTTCTGGTGATAGCTGGAGTTCAATTCTTTTTATTGGATTACTATGTCTTGTCTGCGGACTCAAGAATAGCCTAACTACTTGGGCAACTAGCGGCAAAATCAGAACAACCCACTTAACAGGCCTGGCAACCGATATCGGCCTCAACACTGCAAAGCTATTCTTCTCAAAAGGTCCTAAGACTCAATTTCAAGAATCTATAAAAATTAACTATGTCAGAATTTTAATTCTATTAAGCTTTTCACTGGGATCATGTATTTCTGCAATAATTATTTCAAATATTGGACACTTAATTTTTTATTTTGCATTTTTTCTTTCGGTCTTGCTATCAACCTTTTCAGTGTTACACAGAAAAAACTTAATATCAAAATCATACAATCTAAATAGCGGAGATCTTTATTCATTATCTAATTAAAAAATAGACTCATAATTTTCTATTTAAAACTATCAGCGCATCTAATATCTATTCACCTAAATGTATAAAAAAAGAAGTCGATAAATTAACATCAAATTTTACCACTCCAACAATAGGAGCGCTAAAATACTCCATACTCGACGAAAGCCTAAGGCCAATCAGCTTTTTATAAATTTGATTCTCAAGAGATAAAGACAAATACATTCTATAGTTCGCTAAATCTAGAACTGAAGGTAAATAGAAATAATCTAGCCCTATAGAAGCCGTGTCTGAGACTAGTATATGTGCTAAATACCTGCACGATAGGCGCAAAGTTCGCCTGACTTCATCGTCCAAATAAGTCTCAAACTCATAACCTGGAGCAACACTTATTCCACTCAGAATCGGACCAAAATCAAGCTTGTAAAGCAACCCAGCACTCAGGGTCCCCCGATAACCGAGCTTAATGTACTGATTATAGGAATGGCCTGAAACAGAAAAAACCTTCCACTTATCATTAAAGGAGTAGTCTATCCGAGCCAAGGTATTCCCTTGGTTTCGAACTCGAGTTCCATTGAAGTCTGTATAATAGAGGTCTCCAAGAATATAACCCGCGTAGTCACCGAATCTCTTAAAAGAATCTAGATCGACATTAATACTGTCCAGATTAGCGTTCCCACGCGCGACACCCAGCCCTGCCGACAAATCCAGACCCCAGTCGTGCCTGCCATTTTTAATCTCTTGAAGTGTGGCGGGACGAATATCCTTGGTCCGATCATACGGATCAAGAGCAGCAAAAACGCTGCAACCCAGCGCGAAGCCGACCCAAACGACACCACAACCCACTAGAAGCCGAGAAAAAATGACTTCCATTTTTTAATTTTTCTCCTAGAAAAATCTCAATGTCCGACTGAACTAAATTTAAATGGAAAATGGACTTCCACAACTCCGCCTCCTTTAGGGATCGGGAAATCAATCCTCTTAATTACGGTCAAGACACATCTTTCGGCATTAGGATTATTCAAAGACGAGGACTCAACTCCAGCCTGAGATACTCGACCACTCGCTCCAATCACAAAGCTCGTGTCAATCTGACCGGTCAAACTGGGATGCTCAGCATTAATTTCCCGCTCATAGCAGAGACGAAACTCGTCTTTATGAGCATAGATGGCAGCGGCTACCGCATCCTTATCGATCGCACCCATGACAACCGCTTCCTCAGGACCATCCGTTCGAATGGCAACTCTCACCTGAGAACCGACAATTCCATTGCCATTGCCAACAGCTCCTTTGCCTGTTCCAATTCGACCCATTCCACTCCCTTTGTGCCCCAATCCACCTAATGTAGTCTCTGCATCTCCACCCCCACCAGTACCCCCTCCCGAGAGTGCTAAACCCCCGTTACCGTGGGTGCTAAAATTACCAAATCCTTTCAAACTCTCGCTTCCGTCTCCTAAATGGGCAGCAC
>JANNCA010000138.1:0-1830 GCA_031386075.1 Oligoflexia bacterium | reverse complement strand
GGGAGTCGCCCCGAGACCGTTGGACTCTGCTGGCTGAACTTGCGAGCTTAGATCCACAGCCTGAATCCGTTCCCATTAATTTACTCGTTCCAGTGGACGGAACCCCTCTTGCCCAATCGGCCCCTGTAGATCCGATTGAGTTAGTTCGGACAGTCGCAGTGGCTCGAATTCTGATGCCGAAATCTCGAGTGAGATTATCAGCTGGGAGATTGTCCCTGAGCGATGAGGCGCAGGTTTTGGCTTTTTATGCCGGTGCGAACTCGATATTTTTAGGAGAGAAACTGCTGACCCGCCCGAATCCATCTGTCGATCAGGATGAAAAGCTCCTGGCTCAATTAGCATTATAGAAAACTGAAGTTGAATGAGAGCATTTTCAGAGATTTTACAGAGTCGTTTAGAGGTCTCTGATAAAAATTCTTGCCGACGACATCTATTGCAGCGAACAGGATTAGATCTATGCTCCAATGACTACCTGGGATTTAGTCAGGATCCAGAACTTCACAGGTTGTTTATGGAGAAGATTCAGGATCTTGGGAGCAGCGACTTCAATTCAGTGCCGTTGGGAGCTGCAGGCTCGCGCCTTTTGCGAGGACAGCTCAAGGTATTTGAAGAGACTGAAGAACTATTGGCTGGATTTTGTGGACGAGAGGCTGCCACTCTTTTTCCCTCGGGATACCAAGCGAACGTTGGGCTGCTTTCCTCCCTATTGCGACCTGAGGATGTGATTTTTTCGGATCAATTCAATCACGCTTCGATCATTGATGGGATTCGCTTGAGTGGAGCACGTAAGAAAATTTATCCTCATTTGGACGCTCAAGCCTTGAGATCTTTATTGGAACTGGACGCGTTATACTCAGGAAAGAATGAAAATCATCAAAAATACCTAAAAATCATAGTGACCGAGAGCTTATTTAGTATGGATGGAGATCTGGCTCCTTTGAATTCCTACGTTGAGTTGGCGGAAGAGTTTTCGGCATTGCTCATCGTGGATGAGGCGCACGCCACAGGGTTATGGGGAAGTCAATCGCGTGAGGATCGGCAAGGGGGTGGTTGGGTGCAGTCACTGGGATTGAGTCAGCGAGTTTTTGCTACCGTTCACCCCGCGGGCAAAGCCTTGGGTGTAGGGGGGGCTTGGGTGAGTGGGAGTGCGGAACTCAAAGAATATCTGGTGAATTTTTCTCGATCCTTTATTTATTCGACAGCACCGATTCCTCTTTTGGCGATCCTGCTTCAAACTGCGATTTACTATTGGAAGCAGGTGGGACATGAAAGGGCCAAAATTGTTTTAGAGCGCTCTCAGTACCTACAGAATGCATTGAGCCAGGAAGTCGGGCAGAGAGTTTGCATACCTCGCGTTCCAGGCTTGATTGTGCCTGTGCTCATCGGTGGAAACTCTGAGTCTTTGGCGTTGGCGCAAAGACTACAGGAATTAGGCTTTGACGTGAGGGCAATACGACCTCCAACCGTACCTGAAGGGAGCGCAAGGCTCAGGCTTACGGTCCATTGGAATCAGTCAAAAGAGGATCTCGATCGTCTGGTGGATGCCTTTTCTTGCGCAATGGGAGTCATATGAAATTAGGAATTTATATTTCAGGAACAGACACAGGAGTAGGAAAGACTTTAGTGAGCAGCCTTTTAGTCTCTGCGCTGAAGGCCTATGGAATTCGGACAGGATACTTTAAGCCGGTACAGACGGGTTTGGATTTGGATACCCAAACAGTGATTCGATTGACGGGTCTTTCTGAATCGATGATTTCGCAACCCACCTATCAGTTTGTCCAGCCGCAGGCTCCCCTTCGGGCAGCACGTGAGTCTGGGAAACTGATTCAG
>JANNCA010000136.1:0-4402 GCA_031386075.1 Oligoflexia bacterium | reverse complement strand
GTTTGGGCTGACTTCGAAGGATCACCTCAGAGCGAGACTTTCAAGTTAGCAGTCCTCCGCTCAGGCCCCCTGATACCCCTGGAAGGAATTCAACTCCCTAAAGGTGGCATGAGTTGGGCCTCAGGAGACTCATTCGACGCTCTGTCTCAACTTTGCCGTGGATTTCTCAAATGGGACCGATTTTCAGTTCGATCGATGAAAGCACGCGCTATCTTCGAATGGAATTCAAAAGAACCTCAGACCGTGTCGCCCTGGATATTATCAAAAGATCCTCTCATTAAGGTAGTCCCCGCCTGCGACGGTCCGCTCATTGATATTGTTCACGTTGCGCGATCCGCATGCAATTTCTTACCTAAAACTCATGGAGAGTTTCCCTTGTGAATATTGCTGTTCGAGATGGAAAATTTGATGTCGTCATTGCCGCCGGACCCCGAGTGGAAAATTGGCCTTCGATTGGAGTTCGCACTCTTTCCACCCTCTGCGCTGACATGGGACTCACCGCCGCGCAATTCGGAGGAGAAAACGTCACAGTTCGAGGAGTCATTCCCCTCCCCGGAACGGGTGGACTCATCCTAGTCGAAGACGTTCAAAAACGAATTCACCGAATTCATGCTCGCGCGATTATTCGTTTGACGGCCAATCCAGCATTGCCCGATCCTTTTCCAGGCTGGCGTTCCCAAGGACTCATCCCGCTTGCCACTGCGGAGAGACTTAGCCGAGAGAGCTTGATCAAGTGGGATCCCTCGACTGTCATCTTAGGAACCGGAAATCGAGCGCTCAGATTTGGCACTTACTTACTCGATTCAGGTGTTCCCGAGGTATTCTGTGTCGAATCTTTTGCACAGTGGGGAGCCAAACGATTTGCAGGCTGGGAAGTAGAGCGCAGGCGATTTGAAATGACAGGAGGTAAGCTGATTGAGGCTAAACCTTTACAGCTCATCCCCAAGCCCCCCCTTCTCTGGCAACTCAGGCTACAAGACTCTCAAGGGATTCGAGTTCTCGATGTCGGTCGAGTCGTGTCGGCCGGGCCCTTCAGTGATCACCAGAGAGTCCGGGAATACCCTCCTGGGTCATTACTTTTTGAATTTGACCAAACGGCTGCCAACACAGAGAGAGAAGATGTCGAGGGATGGACTCTTGAGGAAGAGCGCGGCAAATGGCTGGTCGGAAAAATTGTCAAAACATTGGTTTCAGAATTGGGCTCCAAAAAAGAAGAGCTCGACCCTATCTTCAAAAAAGCCCGCCTTCGACTGAAGAATTACCTCAAACACCGAGAGGAACCCTTTACCCCGTCCTATCAGGGCAAATGGATTCACGGTGAAGATTCAATAAAAATCCGCTCCTTCAGGGGGGTTCCTCAGTCAGTTCATCTGATTCGACCCATCGCATCCGTCGAATGCTTCGAAGAAATCCCCTGTAATCTTTGTCAGACAGTTTGCCCAACCTCAGCCATTCAAATTGGAAAAGTTCCCCGAAATAAAAATCAAATTTTGGATGAAGCGGCGTGTACGGCTTGCGGCCTTTGCGTGAACGCTTGCCCCTCAAGCACCATCACACTGATTCGAGAAAAAGAAAATGAACCCACCTCTACTCTAAGCGTTTCCTGGAGAGGTCCCAAGCTATGGGCAGAAGGAGAATTTGCTATCCTGTTGAATCGGCGGGGTGAATCTCTCGGCTCAGGGAGAGTTACAGCTGTTTTGACCCAAACTCACTACGAGAATCAACAGCTCGTTCAAGTTGAACTCCCGACTCACCTGCTCTGGGAGGCTCGAGGAATCAAGCGAGGCCGGCCTCCAACTACCTATGACGAAGCCTACCTGTCCTCGGTCCATCAATCTTCAATGGCGCCCGAAAAAGTAGAAATCAGTCTGAATGGTGAGAGGCGGCTCGTCAGAAATCGAGTTCCTATTTCCATCGCGCTTTTTGAAACCGGCCATGCACGGCCTGAGGACGTCTTATTCTGCAAGGATGGAAGCTGTGGTCTATGCCAAATTTCCGTGGACGGGGTCAATAAACCTGCGTGCCAGACTCGAATCCATCGGGGAATGTCCATTAAGGCAGAGGGTCCCACCTCCCCCTCTTTGCCTGGTGACCAAGCTCTTTGCGCTTGCCTTGAGGCCACTCGCGAGCAGGTGATTGCACGCCTCAGACAAGGAAATCTCAGATCACCCGAAGCTGTTCTCTCGGTCACCCGAGTAGGAGAAGGAAAATGTCACGGTAGCCTCTGCATGGAAGCCTTTAAGAGAGTTCTCCAGGAAGAGGGCTTGTCAGTAGAGAGATGGATTGACTGGCGATTTCCTTGGACGGACTGGACTTTAAGCACCTAGATTGGCTATTCACAAGTTCCAAAAATTTCTCGATTTTGAGATTGACCAAATCAGGTAAATCCATTTGGGGACAATGACTCCCATGACGAATCACTTCTAATTGACTATGAGCAATGAGCTGATGCATCAGTTCTTGCTGCTCAACGGGAATGACGTTATCTTGTTCCCCCGCAATAATCAGGGTTGGGACACTCACCGTATGAAGCCAAGCGGTTGCATCATAAGCATCATAATTTTCGATCAGATGAATGAGGATTTCAGGATCCATTCCGATCACTTGGTCTATATAAAGCTCAATATCAGCCTGCGGCGTCAGGTGAGGATTAAACCCACCCAAAGAGACCAAAGTCCTAGTCAAGGGATTAGACTTCTGCGATTTCCATAAAAAACTACAAAGCTGGGGGGACTTTCGGTAAATCTTTTTTAGGATCTTAAAGGCTGCTTGAAGGGCGTTATGATGGAAGAGAGTTTCTAGCGGTCTCTTCGCCGTCCCATTTGCTAGAACCATTCCAGCAACGCGGTTCGGCTGTTGTCGGTAGAACTCGAGCACTACATTCACACCCATACTGTGCCCCAAAAGAACAGCTTCAGGAATCTCCAACTCATCCAAAAGGGTCGTCAAATCCCGTGCGATATTTTCGAGGGAAAGGCTATCTAAATTCTTTGGTACTTCTGAATTATGATGGCCCCTATAATCAAACCAAATGGCCCGGTGGGTTTCTTGAAAATACTCGACTTGATAAGTCCAATGTAAACTTGAGCAAACCAATCCATAGCAAAAAACAAGGGGCTTGCCCTTCCCTTCGATACTATAGAATAACTTAGTTCCATCAAAACTTTTCACATACCCATGAGTCACTGGGGGTCGATCGACAGACTGCGAGCGTTCAGCAATACTTTTTTTACGAGCTCCTCGAGGACGAGGCTGACTTGGCAATTGAATTGACATGATAACGACTACCCCTTCTCAACAGTATAGTAGCTTCTTTTACACCGCCGCAAGGACGACGCATACCATCAATTCACTTAGAGTAAAATAAAAGGAGTGCTTACCCCTCCTCATGAGACGCTGGAACCACTCGAATTGGACGAACTACCGATTTTTCCAATCGTGGTGAGCACGGGCAGCTTAAAAAGACTTTCGCAAACCGTCGCAAACGCTTGGCGAGTCTGCAGGTCAGCGCCATGAAAGGCGTCATAAAGACTTCTCATAAAATCATAATCTGCACTAGATATGAAAAGAGCAGGTTGAGCCGCCTGGATCTCTAAGCCGGAGGGCTTCTTACCCAAGCGGCCATTCAACTTGAGAGTAAATTCTTTTTCCAAAAGGTTCATTAATTCTGCTTCAGAAGCCTTTAAAATCTTAGCTAAAACAGGCACATGAGCAGGAGGAAGTGGAGTCACACCACGCTCTACGTTTGAAACAAACTGGGTCGTTACAACTGGAATAAAAAGTTTACCCAAAGACCGCTGAGACAAGCCAAGAGACTCCCTACGTTTTTTTATAAAATCTCCTACAAATTTAGATTTTTTAAATAATTCATTCATAATTACATATATTAATGCACCGCACCATTCATGTCAACTGATCTGGTCTTAAAAAAACATTATTTAAAACTATTGTAGTGTATAAAAACAGACTCACTTTCATGTATTTAGAATAGTTATGGAAGCCTTACCGAAAACCCTGCGGTAGTCTGGTACTCATTTTGATCTAAATTAGAAAAATTAGTCACAATTGCTATCACATCTAGATTGGCGAAGAATTTGCCAAAAATCTGAGCACTAACGCCTGCCCCTCCATAAGGACTTACAGCAAGAGGTTGAATGACAGTCGTTGTCACCCCGTTTGTGGTCTGATCCACCTTTTCTAATGAAGCTTGAGCCCCTGCTTTGAGGTAGAGTCGTAAAAAAGGCCCTAAATTGAATCCCGATCGCAATCCCACTCTAGCCTTATCTCCTGTGTCCGTTTGGCTAAACGCAGGAAAAGTCTCCTGCAGGGTCGAATGAGCATATTGACCCTCAAGCGATAGAAGCAATATTCCAGCAGTCACTTTGCCTCCGTAGGTCAAGCG
>JANNCA010000120.1:0-2829 GCA_031386075.1 Oligoflexia bacterium | reverse complement strand
TCTTCTAAAAGTAGACGGGGAAACTACGTCGCAAACGATGAAGGGTACTTCCTGGACACAAAATCCCTATGTCGCTTCAAGTGGACTCAACAAGAAGGATCAATACCGAGTCAGTTACATTTTCAAACTCCTTTCCGGGTCAGCCGAAGAAATTGCCCGAGTCTTTGGATTTATGATTGATGCCAGTTTTAGCACAACGAATCCCCAGATGACCGCACCCAACTTTTTTTTCAAGGCATTGCTCGGTGCTGCTGCGGATACCATCGATGATCCGGCTTTGCGAACGACAATCGATCTTTATACTGACGAGTGCCTCAGTAAAGCCTTGCCGAATTTTAACCCAGCCAATGATGATCACTTGATTGATCGTTATTTTTCTCTCCAAGGGGAAGCCGACAACAAGCTTGCCCAAATCAGCTTAGAAGCGAATACCTATGGACCCGGTTACAATTGTTTGGAACTCAAGCGATCCGTGAATCAATCGCTTCGAGAATATGCCCACCATCACTCCTCGCTCTATCAAAACGTGATTGCAGAAGGTGGCGCCTACGAAAAATTTCGTCACGGTTTTGGTGAGAATTATGACAACTGGGTCGCCTCCTCTCTCTTGGTCAATCACTATCTAGAAGGCCACGAAGGCGCCTTAGGAATGGAGAAGGGAACCGAGCTTCCAGGAACCGGCGGAAGGATTTTTCAATTTCTCAATCGGGCTTTTTCCATGGAGGGCTTGTTGTCGATTTTTAATAGTCGCGACATGAAGGGAGCTTCTGTGGCAGCCGCGCGGTCGCAAGAACTCAGTGACCATTTAGCCCGGGCTCCTCATGTTTCTGGATTTATTCGGATGCTTCTGATTGGTTTCTTCCCCATTCTTGTTTTCTTCTTAGCTGCGGGACGTTGGAAACCTCTGGTCTGGTGGTGGCTCACTTATCTCAGCATCTGCATGTGGACCCCCCTGTGGAATTTGCTCTATCACGTGATGACTACTCTGACTCTGAATCTCGATGTCATGCAATCCTTCGGGAGACTGGCCGATGGTTTGTCTCTGTATGCCTCCAGCCTGATCTCTTCTCGCCTTTACCAAGTTTTTGCCGTTTATTCCTATCTCCAGCTCATCATTGGCCCGTTGTTCACAGCGATGCTCCTCCGCTGTATGGGGCCAGTGCTTGCTGATTCTCAGCCCGACTCTCTCCCTTCCGGAATCTCGGTAGCAACGAGTGTTGCAAGCAAAGCGGCAGGGGGGCTTTTATGACGCGCTTCACTTCTTCAAGGGTCCGGGAGCGAAGCTCTCGGGGGACTGGGCTCAGGCCAGTCCGTAGAGTGGTACCACGCTACTTGCTTGCCTCCCCAGCTTTTACCCCCATTCTAGCCAACGTTTGGAGTCCGAACTATGAAACCTAAAGGCATCCCGAGTTCACACATCCGATTTTCAAAAGAGCAATATGCACGCATCGCGAAAGATAAACTTCTAACTGGAAAAAGCATTCCCTGGCTCCTGAAAACGACTTACTTTCGGCATCAAATTTCATCACCCCAGTTGGATGTGGAGACTCGCAAAGCGGTTCGACGTGAACTCTCTGCGATTGGAAATAACCTCAACCAACTGACTCGCTATTTTCATACAGAATTTCGGCCGGATCTCACCAGTGAACTTCAGGAATGTCTCCAGACGATTAGGACTTTGAAATCTTTTTTAGGACAAAATTATGGCGACCGTTAAAATTCTTTATAACGACACTGCAGACCGATTAGAACGCTATTTGAAAAACCATCTCGAGCAGAACAAGTCCGAAGGTAAATCCGTCCAACAAACCGAACATCTCGTCTTCCTGGATGGGATGACTCAAGACTTCTTCCAAGTTCAATCCGACTTTAATACAAGAGGAAACAATGCCCTGCATCTGATCCAGAGTTGGTCTCCTCAAGAGAGTAAACAGCTCAAGCCTGAAGACATTCATGCCATGGGGATTGAGATGGCCAATCAATTCGCTCCTGGACATCAGTATGTGGTTCAAACTCACACGGATCAGGCCCATCATCATAATCACATTGTGATCAATCCCGTTCATTTAGAAACCGGGAAACGAATCCAAAACAAGCTTGAAAACGTTCGAACGCTTCGAGAAGTCAATGATTCGATTGCGAAAGAGCGAGGCCTTTCAGTGCTCCCTCCTCAAGAGTCTTTGAAGCGTCCTGGGCCTAACGAGAAAGCTCGAAGAATTGAAAACTACCGTGGCAAATCCTACATTGTTGATCTCGCTCAAAAAGCAGACTTCGCCCGAGGACTTGCAACGAATTACGATGAGTATGTTGCACTCCTCAGCGGATTTAACATTACCGCTCGGATTGAAAATCAAAATATCACCTATTTTTATCCAGGAAGGGAAGTGGGCAAACGGGGTCGAAACCTCACCCCTGAACTTGATAAACCTGCCCTAGAAAAAAAGTTTGCCCACAACCGGGAACGTCTCGGTCTAGATACCCCCCGCGCTCTTGAACCCTTGGTCTCTCGACGCTCCGAAGGACTTACTCAACCCCGAACCGAAATTCTTGAACAGAGTGTCATCCCCATTGAAGAGATTCAAAACGCCAAGACCCAAAGCATTCGCAACTACTGCCAAAAGGAAAAAATTCGGATGACTCGCAACGAAAAAGGGCAAACGGTGCTCTTGAATCGCGAGCATGTTGAAATCGGCGAATACTCGTGGATCAATCATCGGAACAAGACCCAAGGGACTCTCATTGACTTTGTAGCCAACCACCGGAAAACGAGCCTGCTTCATGCCGTATCGATCATCAATGCAAATCCTAAACTCATGATGCTGTTCCAGA
>JANNCA010000109.1:0-4936 GCA_031386075.1 Oligoflexia bacterium | reverse complement strand
TTTGAATTGTGTAATCTAACCCCTTGAGATCCATCAAATGAACGATTCTAAAGGGCCTGCTTGTGACATCAATGACAATCACTGCTGACCGATCTCGCTGGCGAGCCGGATCATATCCTACTGTATAGCTATGCCCAGGAAGGGCAGACGAGAACTCTCCTTTGGCACAGGATTCAACATGCTCCCATTTAAACACGAGACTACTGTCATCAATAAACTCGCCCAAGTATTCTTTTCTAAATTCGACCTCAGTCAGTTGATCCCGTTGAGCTTGAACGTAGGTTTGATCAAGATGTGGATTATCTTGAGTCGGGAAGTGAAAACTTCTAACTCGTTCGTGATACTCCGTTCCCTGCTGGTAGAGGCGATGAAAAAGGCTCCCTTTGCTGGTTGGCGTAGAAGCTAAGACTAACTGGCCCCCACAATCTGCAAGAATGGGCATTACGACCTGGGTAATCAAATTCTCATTCATGAATGCCGCTTCATCACAAACAACCCGGTCTGCTCGGTGGCCTCGCAAATTCTTCGAGTCTTGCCCAGTCCTGACAATAATCAGGCTTCCGTCTTTGAATCGAATTTCAGGAAACGGATTTTTTACTTCGGTTTCAACCAAACCGCCCCATGCTGAGTGCAAAAGGAACTGGCTGACTTGGGCCAAGAGCAATTTTCCTTGATCGAGAGTCGGAGCGATGATGATTTGCTTACTGGGTTTCTTCTCCTGAATTCCCAGTAACAAGTAAAAAAGGATTTCGATTGCCAAGCAAAAGCTCTTACCAGACCTTCGGCCTCCCAGGAGCACCTGGATCTTATGCTGATCGAGCAAATATTTGACCTGGCCTTTGTGAGTTTGGACTTTGAGGCTGCTGAACGCAAAAACAACTGGGTTATCTAACAGTTTCATTTTCAAGCTCTGCTTCTTCAATATCTGCCTTTAACCCCGCTGGTAGTTCAAGTTCGATGTCTCTACTGGCAATTTGTTCAAGCCTAACCAGAAATACATTCTGTGTCGGCGGAGCAAGTTCGCCCAAGGCTTCCCCTAAAAGTCTATAAAACTGATGAAGGGTGGAATAGCCCCTAAATTGAACGGAAGCATTTTCAGGATCAATAGGTCCCGTCTTTAACTCCAAAATTGTACCGTGGATCTCCCCAGCGAGTTGCTGTATCTTCTCAAGAAATTGAATCTGATTGAGAACAGCCTTGTTTTTGATTTCATCGTTCTTCGCCGCTGCCTCTTTGACTTGCTCCGGTAGACGCTTGAGATACAGAATAAGAGTAGACCGAGCGACCCCAACGCGACGAGCCAATTCACTCTTGCTCATCGAGGGATCTTTGCCTAACTCGAGCTGAATCCTTTCAACGATCTCGGGGGTGAGGCGTTTGATGCCACGCAGATAGCGGTTTTGTTCGGATTTTCCATTTTCCATTCTGTATTCCAAACTGGCGAAACTGTATTCCAACTGACTTCCAAGATAGAATTATACCATCCCAATGGGAAGTTAGCTCGACCCAAAACCCGTCTGTAGCCTTTGGCTGGGGATTTCTTGGCGATTTTTCCTTTCACTTTCTCCTGCTCTGCGTCCATGCTATTGTCCGGCCCAGGAGAACAATTTGGACTCAAAGACCTTAACCCGCATTCCTGCTCAGAATATAAAGATTTCCTATTTGAACGGAGAGACAGGATATTTTGAGGCATTTAAGCGCCATCTCCAAGTAGGTAGTCAGATGGCAGGCACGCCAACTGCTCCGAGTGGATTGGAGAGGGAGGCTACCCAAATTATGTTCTTTGCTGTTGAGTGTTACCTGAAAGATGTATTCTGTGCCCTGCGTGTCCACGCATTTGGTTCTTGGGATGCCATGCCAAAATCTATGGAAGCAGAATTCAATAAAACATTGGGAGCTCGCCGTTTTGGTCATGACCTTTTTGCACTGGGGACCGCAATTCAAGAAATTTGCTCGAATCTTGTAAGTGACATCGACTATCAGCTTTTCCTAACGAAGCTGCCGCAAACTGATAAGAAAAGTAAAATAGAAGCGGATGCGTGGATTCAGAGCCGCTACCACGACCCAGCAGATTATATAAAAGTTGATTTCGTTTCCGATTATCATATTTTTTCCGAACTCTTTATGAGGGTCCGAACAACATCATTTAGGAGTTTCATATGAGTAATCCGACACTCGAAAAAAGCAATTGTGAAAGTTTGATCCGAACTTTGTGGAAGAATGCCCAGATTCGCATTGAATATGCGTCTGGTGGACTCATTGTTGAGGTTGTTGACACTGGGTTAAAGCCTGCAAATAAACTACAAGATCAACGTACCATTATTGAAAAAAATATCGACTTCAACAGTAAACAACCTGATATCAATGGTCGATTTACGATCCATCGACTTTTCACCCATGAAACAGAACTGGAACGGTACAAGATCGGTGCTTTGCTTCATACTAAACGGGCGGATTATAACGAAGACGGTATTTATACGAGCTATCTACAATCAGGCGATGCCAAAGCCTGGATGACCGAGTTCGATGCAGCGACACTCATTTTTGATGGGCGTCGGCCTTATTCATTTACAGTTTTTTCGGATCTTAAGCCTACTGATCTCTTTGCAATAATCCCTAACGGTGGCTACCAAGAAATTGAATTTGAAGGAGAAGCGAGAGCCATTCGTGAAATTAAGCCAGGGTCAGATCGTCAGCACTGGATCATTGAGTTAGCAGACTGAGGTTTCCATCCTATTGATTCCAAGCGATTGGACTAACTGAAATTGTTAGGGACGATATTTGCGCTCGCCCCTCTTCGAGCAGATCTCTTTCCAAGCAGAAATACACTCCTTACGAGTCTTACCTTGATTCTTAGGATCAGAAAAAAAGTCTCGGGTAAATTGGTTATACTCAAATTGTGGACCAATTTCAGCATCAAGCTTTCCAGAGGCTTTAAGGTTTTCCAAGCGTTGCCACTCATGAATGACACCTTGGAAGGTCAATTCAGGATTTGCTTTGATATACTTCTGCAATTGGACTGAAAAATGGAAATGAGGTCCTACTTGCGATTCAAAAAAATCTCGAATTTCTCTGGTACATCGGAATCCAGTTCCAACTTTGGTATCGAGTTTATATTCGATTTCAGCAGTTGCAGAAGGTCGCTTTGCCCCTGGAGGAGCAATTGCTAGCTTTAACTTTTTCCCTGTCTTAAGAAAGTGCTTAATCCTTTCAGTAATCTCGATCTTTCCACCTGCGGTCGATAAGCCAGCCTCTCGACAGAATTCCTGTAACTCTGACTTTAACCAATAGAAGTCGGTAAGATCTTCAGGACTAATGTTTTCATCAAGTTTTGGTTTTGTGTTCGTCATGGGATTAAATCACTCACTACCCAAGTGTCGCGTCATGGTATTTGAGTTTTTATATCGAACAATACTGGACTGGTCAACGTAAGGTCTCCAGATCAATCAATTGGACTTTTCATTGATTTCGCTTCCCAGAGTCTCCATCCTTTTGAGGATCTCATGGATCGTCTTAGAGGACCACTTACCTTTTTTTGTTTTGGTAGGGATCCCCCAGGCGTTGAACACATCGGCAATCTTCCAATAGGACAATCCTTCAGCCCGAAGACTCTGCATCTTACCGACCAGCGCCATTTCCTTATTGGAAGTCACGACCCCCTGCTTTGTGATGCGCTTCCCAAATCCAACACTCCGCACAAGTCTGAGATTCTTTCCGCTCTCACGAATAGGGATTCCATGCAGCTTGAGGTACTTCATTACCGTAGTCCTGGAGGAAGAAACTAGAGCTGCAATTTCGCTCGTAGAGTGCCTTTCTATGACGTATTTTTGATGGAGAAAGTCTCTGTCTTTGAAGAGTTCTGGTGCTGAAAACTGAATTCTTTTATGGACTTGAGTTGGAGGAAGCTCCATTTGGATCTCGCGGGGCACATCACCCCAAATTTTCCAGTGTGCTAGTTTTTGATCCCCTGAATCACAGGGAGTAAGAAACGGCACACTGGCCATTTTTTTGCCTTCATTTCCACCTCCGACAGGAAAACCAGGATTCTTCAAAATAATCACAATCTCGCCAAGTCTAACAATCACTCTCTCGGCAACCGCTCTCAAAAAAGCCTGCTTCGATGCAAGTGGCAGATTGGACTTACCCCGAAAAAGTGGACACGCTCCTTATGTAAGGAACGACCCTTCAAATTGGGTTGGTGTCATATACCCAATTGAAGAATGAATTCGTTTTCTATTGTACCACACCTCAATAAATTCAAAAATATCATTTTTCGCATCCTCCTTGGATTTATATTCTGAAAGGTATACTAATTCTTTTTTCAAGGTCGCAAAAAATTTTTCAGCAAAAGCATTGTCATAACAATTCCCTTTCCTGGACATGCTTGCTGTAATTTTTAATGTCTCGAGTCTTTGTCTGTATTCGTTGGAGGCATACTGAGAGCCCCTGTCGGAATGATTTAATAATTCACCTCCAAGAAGTCTTTGACGTCCTAGAGCCATTTCTAATGCTGATAAAATTAAAGAGGTCTCCATCGTCTCGGCCATCGAAAAACCAACCACCTTACGAGTGAATACGTCCAGATAGGTTGCCAAATACAAAAAACCTTCCTGGGTTGGAATATAGCTGATGTCACTTGCCCACAGCTGATTTGGACGTATCGGATGAGTTGCTATTTCTTCAGTTTTAAATTTTCATGGGGCAATTGGATTTGAGTGATTTGAATCTGTTGTTTTTACCTTGTATCTTTTCTTAATTAACCCAGAAATAGCCGCTTTTTTAATTATTTTTTCTATTCTACCGTTACCACAGAAATACCCAACTTGCTTAAGACTCTCCTTTAATCTAGACAGGCCATATGTCCCTCGACCGTCTCGGTGAATCAACTTAATTTTTTCTTCCAATGTTTTGTTTTCTTGGTTTCTTGGTTTCGCTT
>JANNCA010000100.1:0-2250 GCA_031386075.1 Oligoflexia bacterium | reverse complement strand
GAGTCAACAGCACCCGGTCCAGAACTTTCAGAATCCTATTTTCTGGACTTGGACTGTCGAAGCCCAAAGACAACCAGGAGCAACGGAATCAAAAAAAGTCACCGAGAGAGCTGACCTCTTGCTTCAAAAAGTGCTCGCCTTACAAGCAAAAACCAGTCCCGGAATCGTCCCTGAGATCTCACGCAGTCAACTCAAACGACTCTTCGAAGAAGGTCACGTTTTCGTAGATAACCATTTGCTCAAAGGCAAAACTAAATTACATGCTGGAATGATAGTACAAATTCAATTTCCCCCGCCACAACCTACGGAACTCATACCAGAAAATAGGCCCTTAGAAATTCTCTTCGAAGACCCTTACCTCCTGGTGATCAATAAACCTCCTGGACTTACCGTTCATCCCTCAGCATCACAAATGACTGGAACTTTAGTTCATGCTCTCCTTCATCACATTCAAGACCTCAGTGGGATTGGTGGGGTGCTTAGGCCTGGAATTGTTCATCGAATTGACAAAAACACCAGCGGAGCACTGGTGATCACCAAAACAGACGCTGCTCATATCAAGCTGGCCGAAACATTCTCCAAACATGAAATTGAGCGATGCTACTGGGCCCTGTGCTATGGATCCCTTACTACGAAAAACTCAAAAATCGAGAGTCTGATCGGAAGAAGCCCTACCGATCGGAAGAAAATGTCCATGAACGTCAAAACTGGTCGCAGAGCCGTCACCTACTTTAAAAAAGTTCAAGAATTCTCAGCGTCGGGAAAACCTCCTTTTGCTTCTTGGCTGGAAGTCACTCTTGAAACTGGCCGCACCCACCAAATCCGTGTTCACCTTTCAGGTTTAGGGAACTCCATTCTAGGTGACCCCACCTACGGAACCCCCACAGAACATCAACCCAAATGGAAACTATTGCCCCAAGAAGTTCAAGCCAAGGTCCTCAGTCTCCCAGGCCAAGCACTCCACGCCAGAACACTTGGATTCCGACATCCGATTACGGGGGAGAAGCTTCGATTTGAGGCTAGCCCACCCGTAGAATTCACTTCAACTTTACAAACCCTTCAAAAATTCCTGGCCCAATAGTTCTTTAGATAAGTAATTATTTCATAATGGATGCATTAAAAAAAGTTTTCAGGTAAGGATTTCTTCAAGGCAACCCCCCTAGAGAAAGGCAAACCAGGATGCTCCTCAATCCCAAAAAACTGACTCGTGAATTCTCCGACTCTCAATCCATGGAGATCATGCAAAAGACTGTCGAATTTTTCGAATCTCGCGGCAAAAAGCGACTCAAAGAAGATGACCATGCATGCTCCTGGTATGCAGATTTTCTGGAATTTATTAAAAACGAAGGCATCTTTGCCACCCTCATGACCCCTGCTGCATGTGGTGGACCGGAATCTCGGTGGGATACCTGGCGAATTTGCGAGTTCAATGAAATCTTGGGCTTCTATGGGCTTAATTATTGGTACACGTGGCAGGTTTCAATGCTCGGCCTGGGTCCCATTTGGATGAGTCAGAACGACGAAATCAAAAAAAAGACCGCAAAACTTCTTCAAGAGGGCGGAATTTTTGCATTTGGACTTTCCGAAAAAGAACATGGGGCTGACCTTTATTCTTCAGAAATGACACTGAAAGCTCAAGACAGCGGCGACTATCTAGCCGAAGGGAGAAAGTATTACATCGGCAACGGAAACAAAGCCGCCTTGGTTTCCACTTTCGGAAAAATAATTCAACCCTTATCAACTACCCAAAATGATTCCTCTAGCAAAAAAAGTGGCGAAAAATTAGGCGAAAAAAATGGAGACTATGTTTTCTTTGCTGTCGACCCGCTGCACAAAAACTATGAATGCGTTCAAAATGTCGTCCACTCTCAAAACTATGTTGCAGAGTATGCTCTTCACAATTACCCCATTGCAGAAGCTGATATTCTATCAAAAGGAAAAGAGGCCTGGGACTGCTCACTCAACACCATTAATATATGCAAGTTCAACCTTGGCTGGGCATCTATCGGAATCTGCACACACGCTTTTTATGAATCCATTAACCATGCTTCTCAGCGCCGGCTCTTTGATCATAGCGTAACAGACTTCCCTCATGTCAAGCACCTCTTCGTAGATGCCTATACCCGGCTGGTGGCGATGAAGCTTTTTTCTCTTCGAGCCGCAGACTATATGCGTGCGGCCTCAACCGAAGATCGCAGATACCTCCTTTATAATCCCTTGGTCAAAATGAAGTTCACGACTCAAGGCGAA
>JANNCA010000088.1:0-27751 GCA_031386075.1 Oligoflexia bacterium | reverse complement strand
TTATAGGAATTTTTGTCGGCTATTACCTTGCAGTTCCCTATCGATTGATCCGAGAATATAAAAAGCGATGGGACTACCAACGTAAGAATGAACTGCTGATTCAAGTAGAAGAATTAAAAACAAATTTTTTATCTCTTGTTACCCATGACCTTAAAACTCCAGTCGCTCGAATCCAAGGTCTAGCTGAAGTGCTTTTGCGAAGCGCATCTCAATATTTGCCCAATAGGGATCGTGAAACAGTCCTCCATATCATTACTTCCACAGAAGAACTTAATCGTTTTATTTCTAGCATTTTAGAACTCAACAAAGTGGAGTCTAACCCCATGCAACTTAGACTCGAGTCGAAGGATATCAATCAGCTGATTGAAAAATCCCTCGATGGATTTAGGGCCCAGGCGAGGGCAAGACAAATTGACCTCACCTCAATCCTTGAACCCCTATTCCCAATTAAAATAGATCCATCTTTGATCTCCAAGGTTTTAAACAATTTGGTCGACAATGCCCTCAAATACTCGCCCACCTCTTCCGAAGTTAAAATCTGCTCAAAAGAAGTAGGTGAATGGATCATGATTTCGATCCAAGACTATGGAATTGGAATGACCTCTGAAGAACAGCAAAATTTATTCACCCGCTTTTATCGGGCAAAGAACGACACAACAGCAACCATTGCCGGGACAGGGTTAGGTCTCTATTTGACAAAATACTTTATCGAAGCCCATCATGGGCACGTTGAGGTTCAAAGTGAAAAGAACCAAGGGAGCACCTTTAAAATCTTTCTCCCTCTTCAGGAAGAAGTGCTATAGCGTTCAAGAAATCGCTTGTAGTAGTTGCATTGGGTGAACACCTGTCCAAAAAAGGAGATTCAAAATGTTCAAAATACTCGTAGTGGATGACGATGCTGATTTAAGACTATCGGTAGCATCAGCCCTCTCAGAAAACCATTATCTCGTGGATCAAGCCAAGGACGGAGAAGAAGGAATCAATCGAATCAAAGCCGGACACTACGATCTTGTGTTGCTCGACGTCAATATGCCCCGCTTGAGCGGCATAGAAGCTCTCAAGGAAATTAAAGCACACGACCCCTCGATCATCGCGATTGTCCTCACAGCGTTTTCAAACATCAGAGACGCAGTTGAAGCGACTAAAGAAGGAGCCTACAATTACCTAGAAAAGCCAATTAAAGCTGAAAATCTAGTTTATTTAGTAGACCGGGCCCTCCGGGCCAAACACATGGTCCGCAACATGAGTCTTTGTGCTCCCGTCTTTAAAATGCCCAACGGGAGTGAATTCATAGGCCAGACGTCTGAAATGAAGAGAATTTTTAGTGTGATCGATAAACTCTCTCGAGTCGATACAGCCGTTATTATTCGTGGCGAAAGTGGTACTGGCAAGGAACTGGTTGCCCAAGCTCTCCACTTCAACGGCCCCAGAAAAGATAATCGCTTTGTAACGATCAACTGTTCGGCGATTCCAGAAAACCTGATTGAAAGTGAATTTTTTGGCCATGAAAAAGGCGCCTTTACGGGAGCAGACTCAAGGAAGATCGGGAAATTCCAATATTCGGATGGCGGCACCCTATTTCTCGACGAAATTGGTGATATTTCTGCAGGAATGCAGGTAAAACTTCTACGGGCCCTTCAAGAAAAAAAATTCACACCCGTTGGCTCTAACCGGGAAGTCGAAGTGAACGTCCGAATCGTGGCTGCTACGAATAGAAACCTAGAAGAAATGATCAAAAAAGGAGAATTCAGGGAAGATCTCTTTTATCGCCTCAATGTTCTGCCGATCTTACTTCCACCCTTAAGGGAAAGGAAAAATGATATCGAAGCACTCGCCAGTTACTTTATAGAAAAATTCAATCAAGAGCACCATAAGAATATCACTCACCTAGCTCCAGACTCGATGACTATTCTGAAGAGTCACTCGTGGCCTGGCAATATCAGAGAACTCGAAAACGTCATTGAACATGCGTTCGTCATAGAGGTCAGCACGGAAATCACACCAGAAAGTTTGCCCGACTCTCTCATGCACAGCACAACCCCCATCGGCCTAAGACAAGAAAAACGCTCCCTCACTCCACCTTCTCCCAGCCTTTTACTCTCTTCTAGCGGAGCGATTGGAATTCCAACAGAAGAAGGCAAAGGGTTTACTCTAGACATCAACCGCCTCGACTTCCAGGCAAACAAAGAGGAATTTGAGCGCCAATTTTTGATTAGCGCACTCAAGGCATTCAAGGGTCGCATCAACCAAACAGCTCTGCACGCAAATATCCCCAAAAAAACACTGCTGAGAAAATTGGAAAAATATGCAATTAACGCGAGGGATTATTTCTAAAGTTTTTCTAAGGCACGATTATCTATTTTAATAGTCGCCTGCCCCCTGAGATTATCGACATAATTTCTAACTAACTCTTGCCTCAATGCAGTTCTAGCCTGAAGCTCGACTTCCGAAAACTCTAGAGGTTTACCTATCCTTTTTTCGATGACCTTGACAATATGATATCCGTAAATGGTCTTGATAGGACCCGCAATTTCTCCGGATGGTGTTGAAAAAACAGCGTCGGTAAATTCGGGCACAAACCGGTCTCGCCCAATATATCCTAAATCACCTCTATTATTTTTTGCAGAGGGGTCCTTCGAGTATTTTTCAGCTAATTCTTGAAAATTATTTTTAGGATCTCCCGTCATTCCAAGAATCTTATTCGCCTGAGATTCATCAGAAACTAAAATCTGTTGAACATGAACCTGATCAGTACTAAACCTATTTTTATTTGATTCATAATACTTTTTAACTGCTGACTGGGTCAATTGAGATGAAAACTTTTTTTCTAACAAACGCCCCATCAACAATTGTTTTCTATAGACAACCACCTGATCCTTAAAATCATTATCTTGATCCAACTTTAGCTTTTCACCTTCTTGAACTAAAATTTCCCGATCGATAATTTCTTTTAGAATCTCCCGTCTTGAATTGACATCCCTAAGAATACTAGCCCTTTGACCTTCATTGACAGAGCCCAATGTCATCATTAAATCGCGATCAGTAATGACGCTCTGATTCACCTTCGCCAACTCTTTGGCGCAAAGCGAGGACAGAGGAAACCCCAAACTCATCAACAACCCACCCATTCCCCACGAAAAAAAACGATTGATTTTCATATGCAATATCCTCCAGGTACAGAATTTATTATAAATAAGTACGAAACAACTTATTATAATGCTCCTGAATTCGGTTTAAATCTACCATGTTCAAAAAACTTGAAAAACTCATCCAAACAGCAACCCCGTTCAGGTCTCTAAATTGCGGAGGGAGATAACGTGGAGAGTCTATAATACCTTCCTGAAATTTTTGATAGAGCAACGGCACATCGTCAACTCTCATTTTTCCTGCGAACAAAAACGGTATCAGCTGCGGCTTACCTGCCCTAATAGCTGAGCGCATGAAATTATAGTTTTCAATAAACCCACGACAATAAGAAATGTCTTTTGTAAAAGGAGCCCCACCCTCAATAACGCCGCCGCGAAAAACTCTGATTGCGTTGGAAACACAATCCTCTTCCGCATAGCCCTCTGTTCGATAAAATTCAATCAGCTCCAGGATGTTTGCACCATCCTCTGCCTTTGAAATACCCAATATTCGATCATTGATATGCCGGGCGCGCTTCGGATAGGTCCGGAAAGTAAATATTTCCATAATTACCGCCAGCCCCTCCTGGGTTGCCGAGCATCGGGGCGGTCCTTTTGACAACCACTTAGCTACATGCTGCTGTAACCCGTTTTGAGTGGTCCCAATATGCACCCATCCCTCATGAACCTCGAGAATATCGATATCCCTTGCACTAAATCGAGCGCCTTCCTTGATTTTGACGACATCGCCTCCAGCTGCTGCATCTGCCAATATGCCGTCAGAGATTCTCGCTTCCACTGAATCTTGGGTAAAAAAAGCGCTAAATCTCTCATTCAGAATTTTTACAGTCTCTATCGCGTCATACTCCAGAACATCTGCGGGACCCAAAATCTTGTCTCCAATGGAGCCCAATATGGAGTAGAGCATCTGCCCCAAGCTCTGGATCGTATTCTGGTCATCAAAAAAAGTGTCCTTAGGTGATCCATAGAGTTTGCGGCTATACTCCCAAAACCTCTTGGTCCCACGAGCCAAAAGCATCTGGACTACATCTATGTATTCTCTCGCTATTTCCGTCAGTAAAATAGCAAGTGCATCCTGACTCCCTAAACTCGCCTCAATATCTCTAATGATATCTTGTAATTCTTCCGTTTTTTTAGCGGGATCAAAATGAAGACTGATGCGCTCATAATAGTCTGGTCCCACCTTTGGCATCACCTTAAATTTACCCTTCATTAAGGCCTGCTCAATCGAAGGATCCCACTTAATTGCGTCTAAGATACGAATGGGCCGCTGAGCTTCAACAATCCTCTGCGAAAGACGCTTAATCTTCTCTTTATAGGTTGTCCAAACCATATTTGTCCATTCGACACCTAGTATGACAAATATAGTCTCAAACTTGCTACTGATAAATGAAAGCTGAGGATGAGGGCCTGTTGCGACTTTAGATCCCTGTTCCCGGAGTCAACAGCACCCGATCCAGAACTTACACTATGCGGCAGTTTTAGCCTGGGACTCGGCCTCGTAGGCAAGAATCATACACTCTAAGACCCTACCATATTCATAGGCAGCTTTAATTCTTTCAACTCTCAATAAATCATGCGTTGGAGTTGCCGAAATGAGTGCTTTCAAATGACGCATTCCTCGATTGAGATAGCGCCTCATCTGCTCTGATACCTCACCCATCCCAGCTGGAATACATTGAGCTGCACACTCTAAGAGATCCGAAGTTGCATCAATCCCGCCATGAGGATCTTGAGTCTCAATCTGTCCTCCTTCCAAATAAGGAAGGTCACCCACTCTAGGTTCAAGAAATGTGATTTTAGCTTCATGCCAAAATGCTCGCGCTAGATGCTTGACAGTTCGAGCCCATCGCTCAGCAGCGAGTCGATTTCCCTGCTGGTAACACTGCATCGAGTGCTTATACAGTGTCACAACTTCATCGGCATTCACTCCGGGTATTGCTCGCCTATCCCAAAAATAGCCAACACCGGTGTCAATGACGCAATTATAAGCTTTTCGAATTTCGGACTCAGAATTATCCGGTCCGTAAAAGAGGGTAGAGTCAGCACTATTTTGAGTCATAGAACCTCGCTATGACCCTCACGTGCAAATGGTATACCTGAATACTATAAAAAAAAGTTCTGTATGAGAAACTCACGACTCCGAAAGTAAAATTCAAAAGTCGGAAGAATTCTCAATACAGAACTTTTACTCACCTTACAAAATGTACTTTTTAACGCTTCGAGTATTGATAACGTCGTCGTGCGCCAGCCAAGCCGTATTTCTTACGCTCAACTTCTCTAGAGTCACGAGTCAGATGACCGGCTTTCTTCAGAGCCGGACGGAATCCAGGATCCACTAGGAGCAAAGCACGAGAAATACCATGCTTCACGGCTCCCGCTTGGCCGGAAAGACCTCCACCCTGAACATTGACAGCAATGTCAAATCGACCCACAGTAGAAGTCAGCTCAAGTGGTTGCATAATAATCATTCGTGCAGTAGGTCGAGGAAAGTATTCCTCAAAAGACCGGTCGTTCACCCGAATGATACCTTCATCCCCAGCACGCTGGCGAAGATAAACACGAGCTATCGCGTTTTTACGCTTTCCTACCTGGTGTTGCTGTTTTTCCATTTTCTAAATCTCTCTTTCTTACGAGGCTACTTTCTTAGTGCTAGAAACGACGGTGTGACGAGTCGCTCCAGCAGGAAGAGGCAGAGGCTGTTGAGCCTGGTGCGGATGCTCTGTTCCTGTATAAATTTTCAATTTTTTCATCTGATGCCGAGCTAGACTTGACTTGTTCGTCATGCCCCAAACAGCCAACCGCAAAATTTCTTCTGGGTGTCTCGCCAACATCTCTTTTGCGGTCTTGGTCTTCAAACCACCTACATAGCCTGAATGATCGCGATAAAGTTTACCATTCCACTTATTTCGGGTGAATACGACCTTCTCAGCATTCAGCACAACGATAAAATCGCCTGTATCTGCATGCTTCGTATAAGTGGGTTTGTGTTTGCCGGTAACCACTCGAGCTAAAACTGTAGCTAGACGCCCTACGACGTGATCTTGCGCATCGACAACATACCATTTCGGTGCATGAGGACCTTGCGTCTCAAAAAAATGGGGACCGGACTGCTTCGCCTGAAAAGACTTTTGCTGCAACATAGACAGTTGGAATTACAAGAGCTCAGGGTTGAAGTCAACCGCTTTTTATCCTTTCATTTCCCGAAATAGGCCCCAGACCTAACTCTCACGGTATATATCTCTGAAATAACTCAGAAAATGACCATTTTATCCTTTTAGATGACTCCGACTGAAACATGAATAATATACGGATCGACTCCGGCAGGAGGACTGACCTTAAATCCCCAATCAAAATTAATCGGGCCCACGGGAGTCTGATAATGAAAACCAAATCCAGTCCCAAAGGTAAGCCCACCTAAAGAAAAATTATTCACCAGAAGATTACCTGCATCTAAAAAAACTCCAAACTTCAAGGCACCTGAAAAAGGCAGGTCCACTTGCACTCGATAATTCACATAAGACAAACTTCCCCCTACAAGCCTATAGGGGTTATTAATGCCTTGTTCTTGATACCCCCGAATACTGGCAATGCCGCCTAAGGCGAATTCCTTAATCAGAGGAATGAAATATGAACTATTCAAAGCCTGTTCAAACCCGGTCCTAAAGCTGAAATAACAGACTATGTCTTGAAAAATCGGCAGATAGTAATCATTTCGAATCTGGGCCCGATAATACCCGATAGTCTCTTGAGAGCCAAAAAAAGGTAATGCCAGATCAAGCCATGCTATACTAAAGAACCCAGAGGTTGGAGCCAAAGGACTATTTCGAAGATCAATACTCACTTTTGGAGTGACCGTAGCAATCTGGAATCCGCCTTCATCGATCATATTAATAGCGCCACCTTGAAATATTTTCTCGAAAGTATAACTCACGTACCCCATGACTACTGGGGAGCTAGAAATAGCCTTATCCCAGTTCACGGCAGCTATCAGACTGTCAGCGTTGAAATTATAATATTGGGTCCGACTAATATCTATTGTAGGCCTAAAATTGAGTTCACGGACGCCAAACCATGGCCAAACATAGGAAATCTGAGCTTGGCCTTCACCAAAGTTATAGGTATTGAAACGACGATTCACACTCGCGCTGATAGATAAAGTATGGTTTTCGTCCCAAAGATTAGAGTAGGAAAGCTGACCATAAAATCTGACTCCCAAGTCATTTCGAAATCCAGGCCCGTAGGTCAACACTCCACGATCTGCTTCCTTCAGAGAGATTCTAACTAGTTTAACTCCAGGAGTAACAGGATCATCCATCGCCTTAATTAAAACCGATGAAAAAATACCCAGTTTTCTGAGCTTGCGCTCACTTAAAATTAAATCTTTCTCTTTGAGAACCTCCCCTACAAAAATCGAAAGCTCCCGTCGAACAATATTTTCATGAGTGTACGTCAACCCCTCAACTTCAATATGACTCACGCGAAACAGTGGGCCTTCGTCAACCTGTAAGTTAATCCTTGCCACCCGATTTTCTTGAGAATATTGCACCAGGGAATTCGTGCCCTCATTGATCAGGCGAAACCCAAGATACCCTCGATCCCTGTAAATCTTTTTAATAGCATCAATCCCCTCACCCAGTGCGAAAAGGTTCAGGGGTTCATCCATATGAATCTGCAGAATTCTCTGAATATCAGCCTCCGACAATACCGAAGCTCCTTGAACCGTAACACCTTCCACAAGGGTCTGATCACCCTCATAGAGGTAGACTAGGAGCTTCACAGAACTATTCTGCTGTTGCGTCTTAGGTTTTGCGGGATAGACAGCGTTAATCGTTACCAGGCGAGCTGAAAGGTAGCCCTTTTCCTTCATCGCTTCTATCAGCAGCTCTGCAGATCTCTGAATATCCTTTTCTACATAAATATCTCGCTGTACAAGTTGTGAGGACTTCGCAAAAAATAACTTTCTCAGCTCTTCTGTCGGAAAAACAGAGTTTCCATCAAAATCTACTGAATCAATTCTAACCCGAGGGCCTTCGTTAATAAAATAGGTGACTTTTCGTTCAATTTGAGTCCCTGTTTCAAAGGTATACGGTGCCACTTCAACACGAGGATATCCTGCTGAGTGATACTCCTCTTCTAATTTAGAACGAATTGCTCCAACATAGTCTTTACCCAAGCCCAACAGCCTTTGTTCGGAGACTAAACCATCAAGATGCCCGTAAGTAAAAACACTATTCCCACGAAACCCAAAACTAACTCTCTCCCCTAAGTCGATTCGTAGTTCTATAGACACCCATCCCGCAACATCTCCATTTTTGACTAATTCATGGGCAAGGGCAGAAGGCACTGCAACGGAGGCGCGATAGTCATCCACTTTCGAGCCTATGAATTGGTCTGAGGCAAGTACTTCCTGAATGGCCCGCTTGCCTTCCCCTAATTTATCCAAGTCATAAATGTCCCCAACAAAAAGCCCAAATTTTTTACTCAATTCGTGAATTCTACTTTTCCAAAGACTCTGAGTTCTAACGTCGCCCTGACCTACTTGCACGAGTTTGATCGAAGCTATTCTGAAGGGACGCCCCTCCTTAATAGAAAACTCTAGAACTGTTTCACTTGTCTTTTTTTGATCTTTTTTTCTAACGAGCCGACTGCGAATACTCACTTCTTCGTACCCGTGACGAACATAAAGGGCCTGTAAATTTTCCTCAGTCCTCAAAACCTTAAGCCGCTCCAACCGATCTCCTGACCCAATCTCAAGCACATTCTCAATATCTGTTGAAGAAAAAATCTTAACACCGATTACATCAACTCTATCAATCTCTACTCCCAAATTAGGCGCATGATGAGCGTCATGATTGGTATCTGATTCAGCTGCTTGAGCAGCACAAATACTCGTACCCAATAGCGCGAAGGCCATTACTGCAAACAGCCTTATCAAAACCTGCTTCATGAAATTTCTATTTGAACCTCTTTTGGAATTTTAAATCAAGTCCGAGTGAATTCTGGGTATTTTGTTGAGTATCGGCTGTTCCAGACGCTCCATAATTTGTAAACACTCCTGAAACAGAAATGTCACGGCTCACTGAATAATCTAGATTAACCTGATTTGATTTATTGGATCCAACCCCAACAGTACTTCCCGCTGACAAACTCAGCCGCTCCCCTAGCTTTCGACGAATCGTAATTTGAGGAGCCACTGCAGTGTCCGCCTGCGACTGGGGGCGAAGAACACTCACTCCCTGTTGCGGATTAACAGATTCATCTAGCTGTACTTGAAATCCAGTTTTATCCTCAAAGTCCCGATTAAAGTCCAGAGAATGAAGAAGTAATGAAGTTACCTCTCCTTGCTGAACCACATTCTGATCGCTGGAACTCAATTTTTTTGCATCGCTCGAGGTTAAACCTACTGTCAGAAGGGAAAGAATTTCACTTTCTGGCATGGATGGATTGGAAATAAATTCAATCCTGTTCACTTTATTCATTCTTCCTGAAGTGTACATTTGAATTTTTATTCCGTTAACCTCAGTATTAGCGTTCAATTCAAAACTTGGATTAATTGTAGTCGGACTGTCAAATTTTGCAGAAGCATTTTGGATCTGAAAAACGTGATTCTTAAATAGTAATTTACCACGAACTACTTCTACATGTCCGACAATTTTAGGAGAATCCAAGGTATTGACAAGAGTCATATTTCCCTTGGCTTCAACATCTCTAAATAAGTCATTTTGAATAAGAATTCCTCGATCAGCATCTACTTCAATATTTAATTTGAATTTAGAAGAATTTGTTTCCTGAGTTTTATTGGAGGGAGGTGCATAGGGTAAAGCCTTTAAGCCAGCAGAACCTTGCTTTTGATTAAAAACTTTTTCTTTACATAGACCAGAATCGATCACTAGATTGCCATCTACCACATAGGGTACCTTGTCCCCATGAACAGACACTGCCCCCTTCACCTGTACATATTGAAACGGATAAATTTTTACTTTAGATCCACTAATCGTGCCTTTGAGCAAAACTTCTGGGTACCGGTCCGGGTAAATGATCAATTTACCGTCTACAAAGATCGCCCCTCCCCCCAAATCAGCATGAAAATTCTGAACATGAAGAACGTTTTCTCGCAATTGCAATGAACCCGTTAGATTTTCAAATGGAGAATCAATGCTAGAAATACGAACAGCTCCACCTTGAAACTCTCCCGTCCCAAAAACTGCAGGCTTCTTCAATGATCCACCTATCGATAAATCAACGCCTAATGTTCCAGATGCCTGCACAACCCATGGTGTAAAAAACTCAGCAATAGCCGTATCGAAATTTCCTCGCACCCTACCCTCAAGGAGCGTATTTTTAGCCAAAAGATCTAAGGACACTTCTCCTGTTTTGCCTTTCAGAGTGAGGCCCTTGATCTCAAAGTTTCCATTGGATACCTGAATCGATTGAGGGTTTTCCAAGGAAAATCTAACATCAGAGCGAGAAAGTAAATAGTCTCCAATGGCGAAGGCCCCATTCGCGCGCTCAAATTCTCCAGCATGAAAACTCAGGTCTGCGGTCGCAGAAATAAAGCCCGCCAAAGCCTTATCCTGAATCGACTTCGGATTGAGCACCAGTAAAATTGGAGTGAAATCGAGTTGTTTTAGGTCGCCTCGAATCATACTCAACTCTTTAGGATTCATATTATAAAGCATATCCAGGGTGCCTTGCCCCCCCATGAGCATCGCTTGAAGATGTGAAATGCCTTTTTCTGATTTCCAAGAGAGTCGACTTGGAGGAGCCCCAGAGCCCCGTACAGAAAAATCAGTTAAATTCACTACCGTATTGGACTCAATCAATCCTTCAACCCCTTTTCCCGTGCTCATGACGTTAAGTTTTCCACGAATGGGCACATCAAGTTGAGCTATATGATCCAGATCACTTACAGAAAAATCGTCTGTACGGAAATCCCAACTCAGGGTTCTATCGGATTGGTAAGAGATACGACCTTCAAGATAAGCCGACTTTTTAAATGCCTTAAAATCATCGATAAAATACTTGCCCCCTTCATACCCCCCTGACAAATTGACTGATTTGAAGTTTTCACCCCAACGCTCCCAGTTTGTCCCTTTCAGGTGAGTGAGAATTTTGAGTTTTGGCATCGACATCCCACCGCTCACAAGAATATCTCCAATCACTGGACCTGCAAGGTCAGACGGGAACCAATCGAACGAACGCGTAAAGTGACTAAAAATTTGAAAAAGATCCCTAATATTCCCTTCGCTTATATTTGCGATGAGATTAACCTTATCAGCTAACCCCAAATCCAACACCCCATCGACAACACAATGGGTGAGATTCTTGGTGACCTCTACTTTTCTAAAGTTTAAGTGATCCACACTATCGTCCCACGTAAAACGCCCCTTCAGACTACCGAGAGCCAGGTTCAGGTAGTAGGCATTTTGTAGGTCAGCGTCTATATCTATCAATACTCCAGAACTTCGCCCATGAACTCGAATCCCCAGGGTTCCTTGGCCCCGAATTTCGGTTTCTGCTAGGCTCCCAAAATCCGCGAGATTGACTTGAGCTGTGCCATAAAGATCATAACCGTTCTTGAAGTGAACCTTTCCGTTCGCAATGATTTTAGAACTTCCAAAAGTGATTGAAATATTGTTGGGATGAATTTCACCCGCACTCAAACTCACGGGTCCCTTAATATTTATTTTTGGAATTTTAAAGAGCGACGTCAGTGGATGGACTTGTAAGTACCTCTGATTATCCAACTGGAAGGGTTCCAATCCCAGGTCCAACTGCAAATCCACACCCCAGTCATGATCCCTAGTACCGGAAACAAAAATGAGACCGACATTTCCACTGATTCTAAAATCAAGAGGATAAACCTCTGCCAATGCAGAAGCTCCCAACCAATGAAGGTGAGTCCTTTCGAAGCGCATTGGAACTTTGAGTGGCAAAGTGGAACCCACTACCCAACGAACTGGCCCTATTTCAACTTTTCCCCCCGATCCTGGTTGAAAGCCCCCCACTCTCGACTGCTCGCGTGCTGCAATTGTAGCCTTATTCACCAAAAACTCTCCGCCTGAGGGCGAGGCATTCCAACTTGCATCCACATGAATCAAGTCAGCCTTCCATTTTCGAAAACTCATTCGCTTACCCGTCAATTGGCCATCGATACGAAGAGAATTCATCGGACTCAATAGGTCTCCCTGGACATGACAGTCAAGTGAGATTAAGCCACCTGGGATATTCCTTGGGTGTATCAGGCTAGGGCGCATTTTCAGTATTTTTGCAATTTCACCCTTTGCCTTGACTGTGATATCAGCGGTTAGTTTTTTAAATTCAAGAATATTCCCTTTCGCACGGCCGGAAATAGAAACTTCGAGTCCCCCTACTGTCGACGGGTTAGAAATAAAAAAGGAATCCAACTGAAGCCCTAGGGCATTGATATAAACCTCTCCCTGTATATGCTCAATAGATTCGGATAGGCCCAAATCCACTAAATAACTGCCTTGAGTCTGATTGAGATCTAGTTGAAGATAATACCCAAGCCCCCCACGCCCTGCCCACTGAGAGAGAAGGAGCTTTTTTGCGTTAGTCTGAAAAACATGTGTTAATCCTTTTATTTGAACACTTAAACTCACGTTGTTCAAACCGATCCCATCCGCTTTGACTTGTAGGAGTTCATCCCAATGAAAATCTAATTTTCCGCCTTTGAACATAGATTGTTTTTTAGCGAGCGGAGGCTCTAGAACCAGACGAATATCCCCATTCACAATCGAAACCTCGTGAATGCGAATATCTCCTGAAAAAATCTGAAAAAATCTAAAGCTAAAATCGATCCTTTCGGCCGATACGGCAGATCCAGCAGGCATACCTACAATATTATGACCGCCCAAAATGAGCTTGGGATTCATCACAGAAAAACCTGGGGGAAAAATACGAATGGATAGATCAGAAAAATCTCCCTGAATTCCAATATTTTCAGGCAAGTAGCGGTATGCAATTTGTTTCAGCGCAATTGCAAATTGGGGGCTTTGAATAAACCAAATGAGTCCTCCAATTAAAGTGCCGACGACCAAAATAAAAGCGAGGAAAGACCGCTTAATCATACCGCTTTCAGACGCCGATCGATGTCCCTATAATGAGGGTCAATTCCAATGACCTGATGAAAATAATAATGTGCTAAATCCATCCGTTTCATCGCCTCATACGTCCTCCCCATCAAATAAAAGAGCTCAATCTTATCCTCATGTTTGAGGTCCACATCCAGTAGCATAGGTTGAAGGCGTGAAACCGCATCAAAAAGACGTCCTGATAAAATCAAGGAAAGTGCAAGAAGGCAGGTCGCTGACAATAAAGTTTGCTGGTCTGCATAAACTTCGGAATCGAGTTTACGGCCTGCGCCTAAAAACAGGCGCTCAGAGATTGAGTACAAATCCATTTCAAAAAAAGCAATTCCCAGGTCAATCCAATCCCTGGGCATCGCACCCGCTCGGATAAGATCACGTTCTAGTTTTCTGCAAAACGACTCCAAAAGGTCCGGATGATCAAATAAGGAAAAAGACTTTGACATCCCCAAACTGAGATCCTGATCTAGCTTTCTGAAAATCTCCTCAGAGTCAGCTTCAGCCAATGAGGCGTCTACTCCCTGCCCATAATGTCGCCTTGCACTGCCTTCACCAAAAATCTGCTTCAATTCCAGTTCATGAACTTCTGACAGGCATTGGCGTGCACTTGCATGAGATGGGTCTAAAATGAGAACTCTGTGAAGAATTTTTTTTGCGTCTTCTCCAAATCCTTCATTAAACAAAATTTTGGCACTTTCAAGAGCGTCTGGAATTTGACTTAAGTTGAAAGGCTTTTTTGTTTTCGGACCTAAAGATGAAGGAACGGGCGGACTCGACGAATCTGCTAACTCAAGCGGCAAAGAGGTAATGGGCTGCACTTCAAGAAGATCCTCGCCTAAATCAATACGAGTTTCATCTATTTGAGATTTTACGCCAGCATTTAACTCAGAATTTGAAGACTCTTGTTCATTAACCATTACATCTTCTGAATTTTACTCGTATTTTGGAAGAAACTCCTCTAAAAAATGCGTGTCATAGTCGGCATCTCTAAATTTTTTGCTCGCCAAGATTTTCTTATGGAATGAAATGTTAGTTTTAATTCCTTCCACCACAAATTCGTCCAATGCTTGACGCATTTTAGCAATTGCATCGCTCCGATTCGGGGCATGGACAATGAGCTTAGCAATCATTGAGTCATAAAAAGGAACAACTTTGTACTGATCGTAGACAAAAGAGTCGACCCGAACACCAAATCCTCCAGGAACATGAAGTCCCGTAATTTTTCCTGGAGAGGGTGCAAATCGTTCCGGATCTTCAGCATTAATTCGACATTCAATAGCGTGAGACTGAACCTTAATATCAGACTGCTTAATCCGAAGCGGGATACCTGCAGCTGCTCGAATTTGCTCCTTGACTAGGTCAATTCCTGTCACCATTTCTGTGACTGGATGCTCAACCTGAATTCGAGTATTCATTTCCATGAAATAGAATTTTTTATCGCGGTTATCTACAAGAAATTCGACTGTTCCTACATTCTCATAGTTTACGGATGCGCATAACTTGAGTGCTGCATCACACATCATTTGGCGCAGCTGAGGGGTCAAAATCGGGCTCGGGCATTCCTCAAGAATTTTTTGATGCCTCCGCTGAATCGTACAATCTCGTTCCCCCAACGCGATTCGGTTCCCATGTTTATCACAGAGAACCTGAATTTCTACGTGACGCGGATTTTCGCAATATTTCTCTAAATACATCGCAGAATTACCGAATGCTGCTCCCGCTTCAGAACTCACCCGATCAAACGAACCGCGCAATTGCTGAGAGTTATAAACAATATGAATGCCTCTTCCACCGCCACCCGCGGCTGCCTTGAGGATGACAGGATAACCAATTTTTTCTGCCTCTACAATGGCAGCTTCCATATGAGGCACAGCCGAAACAGTCCCCGGCAAAAGGGGTACGCCAGCCTGGCGGGCAATAGCCCTCGCTTGTGTTTTTTCCCCCATGGCCTGGAGATTAGCTGCCGTTGGGCCAATAAAGGTCATTTCACATTCACCACAGAGCCTTGCGAATTCCGCATTTTCGGACAAGAATCCATAGCCAGGATGAACGGCATCGGACCCGGTGATATCCGCAGCAGATAAAATATTAGCGATATTCAAATAACTCAGTTTGGATTGAGGTGGGCCAATACAGACTGCTTCATCCGCCAGTTTGACGTGGAGTGAGTGTTGATCTGCAGTTGAATAAACTGCGACCGTTGGAATTCCTAACTCCCGACAGGCACGAATTACCCGAAGAGCAATCTCTCCACGATTTGCGATGAGGATTTTACGAAACAAAGGTGCTGTTGATGGACTTGCTGACATACCTAAATTCTGCCCCGCAAAGGGTTCGACTTCATGATTAAGGCTCAACGACGAAGAGAGGTTCACCGAATTCCACCGGTTGGCCATTTTCAACAAGGATTGACACTATTTTCCCTGGAAATTCGGCTTCAATTTCATTCATCAATTTCATAGCTTCAATCACGCAAAGAACATCTCCCCGCTTAATCGCCTGTCCTTCTTTAACATACGGATCCGAGTCAGGAGAAGGAGAGCGATAAAAAGTTCCAACAAAAGGGGACAAAACCTGCTTTTGATTCGTACCCATTCCAGGTGATTTTGGAGCACCCGCAGCCTGAGAAGTTTCTCCAGAAGGATTCGGAATGCCGCTCATGCGACCCGATTTTTCATCCATCCCCATATCTTGAGCGAAACGCAAAGAACCATTTGTATGACTCGAAGGTGAAAACGATGAAGACGGGACTAAGATCTGTTCAGGACTTGCATAACGGGTCTTGAGCTTAAGCCGCTCTCCGCTCCGCTCCCACTCCAATTCAGCCACTTCGTGTTTTTCCATCAACTCGAAAATGCGTTCGAGATGCTGCAGATCACTCTGTCTATCTGCATAACTTAAATTTGCTTTTAAGTTATTTTTAGAACCCCGTTTTTTTAAGCTCACTGAAGCGAGCCGAGACTTAGCCACTTTATTTGTTCGCCTTTTCAACATAGGAATGATCCCGGGTATCTACTTTAATCAGATCGCCCTCTTTCAGATGAAACGGAACCGCAACGACTGCGCCTGTTTCTAACTTGGCCGGCTTGGTACCTCCAGTGACGGTATCTCCTCGGAAAGAAGGCTCTGTTTCTACAATTTTAAGAACGACAAAGGTGGGCAGATCAACACCTATTGGACGCTCATTAAAATACATCACTTTAATGACTAAATTTTCTTGAAGAAAATCTTTCCCTGCCCCTAGCTGATCTTCAGTGAGAGCGACTTGCTCATAATTAGCACTGTTCATGAAGTGAAAGCCTTCAGCATTTCTAAATAGAAACTGCATTTCTTTCTCTTCCGTGTTAGCCCGATCTACCTTGTCGCCAGAGGTAATCGTCCTTTCAATGACGTTTTGATTCAGCATATTTTTTAGTTTAGTGCGAGTAAAAGCACGACCCTTACCTGGGCTGACATGCTGAAAATCAATGATCTCATACGGAATGCCTTCGATCTCGACTTTGAGACCCTTACGAAATTGGTTTGTCGCGTACATGCCTCATAGGTACCTGAGAAGGAGATTGAGGTCAAGGGTATCGGACATGTCCCAATATCCGATACCGTTCAACCCTCTGAAGAAGCCCCTGAAGGAGCTCAATTCTTTGTACTCGCAAGATTCGTTTGCGTTCAGGATCCTCTTGAATTGCGCTCTGAGCCGATAAAATCGCAAAATCGTCTGCACCCGCAGCACCATCCCCCACACAAGGAAGCGTTAGATCGGTGCGTAAAATCAAGGCTCCTCCCTCGTAGGCTTGAACCTCCAACTCTTGAACCAATTGAGCAGCCTCCTGATCTTGAGGCGAAAAATAAAGAAGCATCTTATAAGCACTTAAGGACTCGGCTACCCTCCCTAAAATCAAATAAGACTCGGCGAGCAAACGTTGGGCAACAAGATTGTCAGGTATATCTTGCACGAGGGGGAACAATTCATCGATCACATCGTGATAGAGTTTTTTGTCGAACAAGGCTCTAGCAAGTGCGACTCGCCCCCCCATAAACCGAGGATGAACAACCAATCCCTCTCGAGCCACTTCAATGGCCTCATCAATGAGGCCAGCTTTCCGATAGGCCTCGGCGAGGGGAGCAAAAACTCGAGAGGTAGGGTCATCTTGAAATGTCTTCAGGTAACCATAAATCAGGGAATTGGAGCTGTAATGGATCTTGGCCATTATGAATTCAACCCTGCTTCCTTCATATTGATAATTTTAGGGGTAATAAAAATAAAAAGTTCCGTTCTTTGAGTTTGGTCAGCAACATGTCCAAAAAGTGCCCCCAAAATCGGGATCTTCCTCAAAAACGGAATCCCTTCGTCAATATGAGAAGTCGATAGAGTATAGATGCCCCCGATCACTAAGGTGGTTCCACTCTCGACTAAAACCAATGTCGAGAGCGAGCGATTTCCAATCCCTGTCAGGCCATTTCCTAATGGAACCGGAACATCTCTTACAACACTTAAGTCCAACTGAACGCTACCATCATTGGTTACCGTGGGCGTAACAGACAAACTGATATTCGCCTGCTGAACTGCACTTCCACTCGAAACCGAGCCCCCTGGAACAAGGGTAGAGGGCACAGGAACTAATACTGGCTGACTTTCGACGATCGTCGCCTTTTGTTTATTTAGGACTACTGTTCTAGGCGAAGTCACTACTTTAGCCTGCTGTTGTACCTCTGCCAATTTAAGAAGTGCACTTAACTGCTGGACGCCTGGAATAAAGCTCACATCAGGACTAAATCCAAAAGATCCACTGACCGGATTCGGAGCGGTACTCCCCGCCGCGATACCCGCACCAGGCGTTGTAGCGCTCAGCAGCGGCTCCAAAGGATTTCCGCCATTCAAGCTTGCGAAAAACGAAGCGCTTCCCGCTCCCCCGACTCCAAACCCTCCGTTAATATCATTCGAAAAACTCTCAGTTGCTTCGACAATTTTTGCTTCAATCAGAACTTCTGGTGTTTGGGTATCTAAAATTTCGACAAGAGTCTTCATGCGCTGAATATTATCCGGAAAATCTCGGACGATAATGCTATTCGTTCGATTGTCTAATTGAACTATTGAAGTAGACGAAGCTGCAGAACCACTACTCGATCCGACGGACTTCGGAATCGTGGCAAAATTGGTGAGAATCTTTTGAAGATCACTCAAATTGGCATAATTAATCGAAAAAACCTTAGTCACCTGAGGCGTGTTCGCCTCAACAGCATTTTTTGCATTCAACTGATCTACCTTCTCTTGGGTCAAACTGGCCAAGGTAGCAATTCTTAGAACACTTCCACTCCTTTCAGCCCCTAAATGTGACGAATTCAAAACCACATTAAGAGCCTGATCCCACGGCACACTGATCAGGGATAATGTGACCTTGCCTTTCACATCGTCCCCCACAATGATATTGAAACCACTCGCCTCACCGATCAGACGAAATACATCCATAAGGTCAGCATCTCTCAGTTGAAGAGTAATCGGCTTCCCCGTGTATTGCCCACTCCCCTGGGCATCTATGAATTCGTCCAATTTACTTTTAACCTGAGGTTCAGCAGTCGTGTGATTCACCTGGGTCGCCGGATCAGAAGGGGGCGCAGCAACTGGAACAGCAGACGGAATTTTAATTTGAAGAGTATTCCCATCCTGCGTCACCTCAGCAGGTACAAAATCTCGAAGTTGAATCACTAGTCTAACGGCAGCTTCCTGTCCAGCCACCTGATAGGGGCTAATCAAACTGACTTTGCTATTGAATGAAGAGGTATCAATTTTTCTCGCATTGTTTTTTGAGAGAGTAGCGCCCTTAAATTCTAATACTATTTGCTTGTCTTGAGGATTCTCTTGCTTATCAAAAGTCAACGGACCGTCTGCCAATACAATAATTTCACTGGGATCGGCAGTTCCCTTAAAGTCTATACTGGTAATCTCAAGACAAAGTGCATCCCGACAACCTAACCAAAGAAAAAAACACAATCCAACCACACGTTGCGTCCTGCAACACCTCATTGAAACCTCCTGTTTCTACTCCCGAAACGATCACTCTAACGATCTCCGATCCCGAATCCCTGACTTCCTGGAACGCCCTGAACATCCTGCCCCTGCGCTCCCTGCCCTTGGGCTCCAGCACTTCCTAGCACAGAGTTTACTGAAACCGGCAACCTTTGATCAGAAGGCAGAACAATCTCCATCTCTAAATTCTCTTCCTGCCCTAATATATTTACAATTTTTTCTCTCACCTGAACGCCTAGCGCTGTAATCTTGCGAACTTGCCCGCCATGAAGTCCTATTTTTACACTTTCAGAAATGAGATAAGTTTTGCCGTTAGGCCCTAACAAAAGGGCTCTAATCTGCTTAGGGCCCGTCGTGATTCCTATGAGCTTAAATGCATCTACTGGATACATTTCAAGATCAGGCTTCGGAGTCGATGGGATGCTCTTGGCCTTCATCCTCCTAAAAGGATCCCTCAACTTCATAACCTCAATCCCGAAAGATTCTTGAGCACTTGACTTCCCCCCCAGCTCAATCTGAGGGGGCTGCGAGGGTGCCGAAGTCAGTTCGTCTGCCCCGGCCAACTGAATTACAAGAAAAAAAAGGGAGGATATCCAAAAAATCATTCATGCCCTCCGCCTTTGGGATCCAGAGGGTTGATCACTTGCGCCGTTGACTCAGATCCCTGGGGCCCTATTGTTCCGATTCCTGCACCGCCTTTACTCGATTCACCTTCAGACTTGCCGATTAAATCCTCTACAGAACCTAGATATTTAAAAACCTTAAGCTCCATAAAACCTTCAAGAATTACGAAACGCCCAGAATTAGAGCCTACAGAAGTTATCTTTAAATTCTCGATTTGAATAATTCTAGTAAGATTTGCAATCCGATCTAAAAATTGTGCGAATTGAACAAATACGCCTCTAAAAGTGAGATCAAATGACTCTTCAGCATAAAACCCGTGAGACTTTGAGCCTTTAGGCTTCAAACTGAGTACTGAAAAATTAAGCCTTTTCGCTTCCGTGGTAACCAGTTTCATAAATCCTGGTACATCAATGTTTTCCGTTAGGACTGCTTTTACGTCCTGGAGTTCCATGGCTAATTTTCTGAGATCAATTTTTTTTTTCTCTAATGACTTTACGAACAAATTTAATTCTCGATACTTTGACTCAAGCTTAGTATTGACACCCCTCAGTACGGCTATCTCTTTTTGTTTCACTTTTTTCTGAGAAAGTTCGTCACTTTCAAATGAAAAATAAGTGAAACCTAAATAGGCAACAAATAAAACCAAGAGAAAATTGATTGGAATTTTTTCAAATGTTTCTTTTATATTCTCAACCTTCACAATACATTATCTCCGCTTCGCAATCAGTTCAAAACTGGTTTCTCCCACCCCAAAATCCTTACTTTGTATCTGCTCACTGCCCTTGAGCTCCACATCAGTAAACAAAGCATTGTCATTTAAGTTTTTCATAAAATCTGATATTTGATTGTATTCTAGTGCCCCACCCTTTACATTCATCGTCGAATGATTAAAGGAAAGCTCCGTCAACCATAGGTCGGATGGTAGGCCATTTGAAATCGAAAAAATAATTTTTCCAGCCTCTGTTCGGGTACCCAATAATTTTTTAATAGTTTCTAGTTTATTTTTAATCCCAATTTCATCTGCATCCAACTGCACTTTTACAGAATCGTAAACTTTAAACTTCTCAAGATCACTTTTCCATTTTTCACCTTCAATTGTCACTTTTTCATAAGATGACTGTAATTTTTTCATTTCTTCTTCAATGTAATTTTCGACCATATAATTAGCGAATATAGCAACAGCAAGGGGTACTATCAGTTTTCTTATAGGGAAAATATCATTTATTTGAGATAAATTTACCCTTGCTAGAATATCACCTATTGATCCGGCTTTAGTTTTAGTATCAGAAGTCTCAGCCTGCTTTTTTGTAGCCAAATTAATTTTTATCATCTTTCACCTGCCCTAATAGCTAATCCGATTGGCAGTGAAGCAATAGCTGCAATATTATTTAAGTACTCTTGATTGAAAACTTCTGGATCATAGGAGATCGCATTAAAAGGATTCATCATTTGGGTTGGAAGGCCTAAGGAATCTTCAATTGACTTAGAGAGACCAGGCAGTTTCGAACTTCCTCCAGTCAAGAGGATGTAAGCAATAGGAGCTCCAGAAACGGAAGCATTATAATAGTCTACCGACCTCTTGAGCTCTGCTGTAAAATTCTCTACCATGACGTGTATTAAATCGCTCACTTCTTGAGGAGTGGTACCTCCTTGGTCTCCACCCACTTTTAAAGTTTCTGCGTCAATATAGGATAAATTAAGATTTTTTTGAATTTCAGCGGTTAGATTTCGACCGCCAATCGCTGAATCCTTAGTAAAAACAGGAATTCCTGAGTGAATAATAACGATCTTCATTGAGCTTGATCCAATATCAACCACTGCAACAGATTCACCTGGATTTGAAGGATAATTTAACTCAAAAAGATTTTGTAAAGCAAAAAAATCAGCGCTCACTACTTTAGGTTGAAGACCAGCTCCTTCAACGCAATTCATATAAGACTCTAACACAGTCTTTTTAACAGCAACAAATAGAATATCGGTTTTAAGGTCCTTTGCTCTAGATAGAACCTGATAGTCCATCACTACTTCAGAAATATCAAAAGGCAGATATTGCTCAGCCTCCCAAAACACTTGGTCCTGCAATTCCCTTAGATTAGGAACCTCCAAGGACATTCTTCGAACAATCAGGGAGGTCCCTGACAAAGATGTACAGACTGCTGTATTTTTTAACTTTATTTGGCTGATCAGCGCTTTAATACTTTCTGTTACTGCGATCGAATTAACAATCTCCCTATTTACAATGAGATCATCTGGAAGCTGAACTATTCCGAAGTGCAGAAGCTTCCAGCTTTTCCCTGTTTTCTTTAATTCCACAAGCTTGACTGCGGAGGTCCCAATACTGAGCCCCACCGCAGTAGGACCACCTCCAAAAAAATCTAGCCCCTTCAATTTCAAAAATAAATCAGGAAGTTTCACATTTTAATTCTACATTTCATATTGATTTTGATCAACTAATCAAAAGAGATTTCAGCTAAAGTTCCTGCAAATAGGAGAATTGACATCCGGTCGTATCTTTTATCCGCCAAATCTCTGACAGAAATAATCCCAAAGCCTGACAAAGATCCTGCTTGAGGAGACACAGGACTCCCCTCAAGTGAGTCATAACAAAATTCAGCCACTAAACCAGGAATCCCTTGCGTAAGACCCAGTGCAGTTGGCATCCAAATATATCGCCCATCCCCTGCACGAGCCAACGAACCGGTTCGGACAACCTCACCCCCTAAAACCTTACAGCTCGATAATCGCTCTACTTCAAAATGAAGACTTCCTGGTTCCTTAAATCTAAACCGATAGGCCCCGCGATGAGTGCTCGCTTCACTTTTTACCCAATTCATTTCTTGAGCAAGCTGTCTAGATAGGGACCGGGTTGCCCATTTAGGCCACCGATCTTGTACTATTGGAATAGCCGAAAGAAAAATAAAAACGAGCGTGGTCGCAAATATCCAAAGGTAGCGCTGACGCCTGAGACGCTGCTCAACCTGATCCCAAAGTTCGTAGTGATCCCATTCAACCTGGGACCATCCCTCCGCTGCTAAATTCGATTCATCCATAGGTACCATAAAACATCGCCTAGAAAATAATAGAGCAGAGCCCCCACCACAAGAAAAGGTCCAAATGGAATGGCAAACCGCATCATATCTCTTTTTTGCATCTTCCCCATTTTTACGTCGACGCGGGCCCACACCAGGCCAACAATACTCCCAAAAATGGAACTCACGAAAACCGTCGACAATACTCCAGTCGGGCCCAAAAAGGCTCCGATCATAGACAAAAGCTTAATATCACCGCCCCCCAGCCCCATCCTTCCACGCATCCTGTGATAGATCCAGGCGAGTGAATAGAAAAAACCAAAACCCAAAGCAGCTCCACCTAGCGACTCCAGAAACGTAAGTCCCGGTGAGACCCAGAACGTAGCTAAACCCAAAATAAGTCCACCCAAACTCAAGCGGTCGGGAATCACCCGATGCTCTAAATCAATAAAGGTAATACTCACCAAGAGAGCTAAAAAGGGCCAATCTCTCAGGACCAGAGACAGAGGGGACCAGCCAAACCTGACCCCAGCTGCTACAAAGAGAAGAGCTGTCAAAAATTCAATGACCGGATATCGAGCTGAAATCTTTGCACCACAATATCGGCATGCACCCCTCAGGCACAGAAAACTAAAAAGAGGCACATTATCGAACCATCGTAGGGATCTTCGACAACGAGTGCATTGACTCCCGGGAGTAATGATCGATTTCCCCAAGGGAACACGAACGATGACTACATTCAGGAAGCTTCCTAGGATGAGGCCCAAAATAAAACTCAATAAAATTTTGAGCCCTTCGCTTAGCCCATAATCCACAATATCAAACCTCTCGACCTTGTATGAACACTCCAGCTAAGAGCAGAAGAAACCCTACCACAACCAGACCATACAAAACACTGAGACCCACAAACCTCCACGAAACAGGGAGGCCATAGGTCACTTGGGTTCCTAAATTAAAGTACTCAAAGTTAGGCAAAACGGCCGCCAATGCATTGATTGAAAAAGCTCCCGCGGGGGACTTCAATCGAGTAGCGACTAACCTGAGTTGAGAAATATTGGAACCAGTCAAATAAAGCCCTATCGAAACCATGACGGATAGAGAAGTCGTTGAAAAGCTTGAAAAAAAAACAGCAACACTGGAAATCATAATGCTCTGAATCAACCCTAACAAAAGACCCACCCCTAATGTCTCACTGATCACACCTGTTTTCTCTGCTACATAACTTAGAATCAAGAGATAGACGGCCGAAAGTAAAACCCAATTCACTAAGATCACAGCTACCAACCCCGCAAACTTACCCAATAAAAATTGAGTTCGGGTGATCGGGTGACTCAAAGCTACATAAAGAGTCCTCCGCTCAAACTCTTTCGTTAAAAGCCCAGCACCTGTCAGAACACCGACCAAGCAACAAGACAAAACCACTGCAGACAATCCAAAATCTAAAATAATTCGCTCAGGCCGAATATAACTCATACTCGAAGCCAAAAATGATAAAATCAATAACAAAAGTGCACACACAAGTATATTGTACAAAATTCGGTCACGGACGATCTCTAAAAAAGTCACTCGCCCAATAGCTTCAATCACCCTAAAAATCGTGGGAAACTTTCTCTGCTTTTTCATTTGGCCGTCCTCGCAAACAGATCTTCTAATGAGGACCGAATAGGATTCACCCAGAGAATTTGAACTTTATTCTTCAGAAGTTTAGCTAGTACGTGATTCACAGCTTCTTGTCCTCCGACAATTCCCCGATATCCCTCGCTCATCCGCCGAACCGAATCGAATTCCTTCCACTGAGCATAATCTAAATTTTCTTCAGATTTAAACCCGATTTCTATCTGAATGGGGCCCTCTGACAGAAATTGCCCGATCGGTCCACACCCAACCAATTCGCCCTTCTGAATCAGAGCAACCTGATCACAAATGGCTTCTACATCTGGAATCACGTGAGAACTAAAAAAAATAGTTCTCCCTTCAGAGGAAAGTTTAAGGATCAATTCCCGAATCTCTTTGCGCCCTAGAGGGTCCAATCCACTCATGGGCTCATCCAAGACGAGGAGTTCAGGGTCATGAATGAGAGCCTGAGCTATTCCAATCCTCTGAAGCATACCCTTTGAATACCGACTTAACTCAATTTTTCTAGATTCAGTCATTCCCACAGCTGACAAAACAGTTGGGATCCTAGCCCTAATTTGAGCCGACGTGAGACCAGCCAAAGCGCCAAAGTATCTCAACAACCCCTCACCGGTAAGGTAGGAATAAAAATAGGGCCTCTCTGGCAAATATCCAATCCTAGATTTAGCCTGAATTGAACTTGCATCAAAACCAAAAACTCGTACTGACCCTAAAGTAGGCTTTCTCAAACCGGAAATCAGGTGGATCAATGTTGTTTTTCCAGCGCCATTTGCTCCTAAAAATCCAAAAACAGATTTTTCAGGAACAGATAAAGTCACTCCGTTCAAAACCCGAGCCTGTCTCATCCAAAAACCAGCCCTAAAACTTTGACTGACTTGATCAATCTCCAAGATGGTTCGCATAGATTTGAGATTAAATGAAACTCTTTAATAGATCAAATAGGAATAACTGTAAGTTCTGAACTGGTTTCTATTGTCTCCGAGAAAAGACCCTCAACGGAGGCCAAATACCGCTTGATGGGGAGTCGTTGAAGTCACTTTGCCCAATGGACCTAGATCGAGGACACCTCCCCAAGGATCCGTTGGAGGCATTTGTCCTCGCCTTAAGAACTCTCTAAAATAAGATCCCATCTGATTTTTTGAAATAGATCCACTTAAATTATAGGAGGACTGGGCTTTCAAGAACCCTAAAAAAGCTTGATTGAGCTCAAAAAGATACTGAGCAATGAACAGGTCCTGCCTCTTTTTTTCAAGATTGGTTCTCGCCACCTGATTTTGACTATTTTCAATCATAAATTTCAACAGCTTCAGACCCACTTCATATTCGCCACCCGACCTTTTTAATCGATTTTGGAAATGATTTAGGTAGCTTGGAGAACCAGCAATCTCAGCCGCCTCCTGGTATACTTCTGACGCATGATGCATATCGTCCAAGTGAAAAAGATAAGTATAACCCAACAAGAGCGGTACCCTCCACGGATTCGACCAATATTCCTTCTTAAATTCATCTGAGTAGCTAGACAAATCTTCCTTCAAAAAAGAATTCCCGTGCAATAGAATATCTCTCGCACCTAGACCGTCATTCTGAATGACCGTCAATAAATTGCCTGCAATCAAGTAAATCTCAAAGTAAAGTGGGTCTAATTCAGCGATGAGATCTAGAGTATAAAAAAGACTGGAATGAGCTCCTTCGGTAACTTTATTCATTTGAGTGTCCGTCAAACACTTGATAAATAGCCAATCAATGACGAGTGGCAAATGACCAAAAGACATCAAACGATACACTTGAGGATCAGATTTCACAAAACCATCCGGTGGGTCAACCCAGACAGTCTCCTTACCCCTAACCCAGTGATTGAGCATCACTTGACTTATAAATAAGATAGATCCAATAATTAAAATATAACTTCTATTGATAATATTCATCAGATTCAAACATTGCATAAAAAATCCATTGTGTTAAAATTATAATAATTATCGAATATATAACAAGGAGAAATAAATGATTTTTATATCTAAAAATACCATCAAAAGTCAGCCAGGTTCTGATGCATCCGGATTCACACTGGTCGAACTCATGATTGTGGTAGCGATTATCGGCATCCTCGCATCAATCGCGATTCCAAATTATCAAAAATATCAGGCACGCGCCCGTCAATCCGAAGCAAAAATAAATATAGCTGCAATTTATACCGCTGAAGTTTCTTTTGCTGCTGAGTCTACTAGTTATTCAACCTGCCTCGCTAACATCGGCTTCTCGGTACCCGCTGCTGCCAAACAGTTCTATACGGTCGGGTGGCTTACTCCCGCTACCACGACATGCGGCGTTTCTGGGACCGGTACCTGCTTAAAATGGGACTACACCGGTACTTCTCTTGATTGCACTGCAGGCCTTGGAGTCACCCACTTCGCGGCCACCCAAGCTGTCGGTGCGGTTACGCTTCCCGCAACTGCAAATCTTCCTCCCTCCCAAGCAAATAAAGCCACCTTCATTGCTGGCGCTGCCGGAAATATCTCTTCTGCACCTTCAGTAGCCGCAAATATATACGACAAATGGACCATTAATGAACAGAACGTCATTGTAAATACAGCGAACGGCATCTAGTCAGAATTGATTCTCCCAAGTCATTTTACCTCAATGGAGTGCGGACGGTTGTTTGGATTTGAAGGGTCGGTTTGGACCCTTCAAATCCAATAGGAGTCCAGGAGTCGATTCCTGAGTGTACCCATTTTTCCTTACAAGACCCACCCCGGAATTTACCTTTAAGGTCACTCTCCTCCGCCTGCCATTTTAAAGATAGGTAAGTACATTGCGATCATGAGTCCACCGACAGTGCCCCCTAAAAATACGAGGACGATGGGCTCGATCAGTTTAGACATACCAGCAACCATCACTTCCACTTCGCTTTCATAAAAATCAGCAACTTTCTCCAACATTTTGTCCAAATTACCGGTTGACTCCCCTACTGAAATCATTTGAACGGCCATTTTTGGAAAAACACTAATCCTACCGACACACGCTCCCAGGGTCTTTCCGGATTCAACTTCACTTCGAAGGGACGATACGGCGTCTTCTAGCACCGCGTTATCTATCGTCTGTTTGCAGATGTCGATCGCATCAATCAAGTTCACCCCGGACGCGAGCAGAGTTTGCATTGTTCTAGAAAATCGAGCCACTCCG
>JANNCA010000061.1:0-4424 GCA_031386075.1 Oligoflexia bacterium | reverse complement strand
GGTCCCTAACAGCGCTTGCTTCATAAAATGAATCCAGATGGGAAGAGCCGAATTCGCTCCAGTGAGGCTTGCTATGAATGAATGGGGAGTTGAGGCTGCTGTCTGGTCCATTCCTACCCATACAACAGTGGTCAGCTCAGGAGTGTATCCTGCAAACCAAGCATCGCGATGGTGGCTAGTGGTCCCTGTTTTGCCTGCTGCTGGGCGTTCGAAGCCCATAGCCTTAGCTGAAATCGCTGTACCTTCCGTAAATACTGACTGGAGCATATGGGTAGTGAGGTCGATCGGGCCTGGTTCAAATACGGGTTTAGGTTGGTAGACGAAACGAGCATAGCCTTTTCCATCGTTTTCAGTAATACCTCGTATGACAGTAAGTTCGTCTTGGACTCCATGGTTGGCTAAGGTGGCATAAACTTTGAGTAATTCAATCGGAGAAAGTTCTGCAACTCCCAGAGAGAGAGAGGGGACGAGGGGAAGTTCTGATTCTATTCCGAGGGCTCGTCCAGTTCGAATGATATTCTCTAGGCCGACTTCATAGCCGAGTTTAGCAGCGACTGTGTTGATCGAGTGAGCAAGCGCGGACCTAAAGGAAATCCAGCCCATATAGTTTTTTTCGTAGTTCTTCGGTGACCATTCCTGTCTATTCTGATCAAAATGAAGGGTCCAGGGAGCGTCTTCGGCAGGGTGTCCAGGGCCATAAGGGATTCCGTGGGGATCGAGACTCTTTTGGAACGCTGCGAGGTAGACGATGGGCTTAAAGGTGGAGCCTACTTGACGTTTCATGTTAAGGATTCGATTGAAATTGCTTTCAGCATAATTTCGCCCGCCAATGAGAGCTCGTAAGTATCCTGTAGACTGTTCTACGCACGCCAGCGCTCCTTCGATGCGTTGATGAGGAGGGAGTTTGAATCGAGTTTCTAGGGAGGGGATTCCCTCGGCAATTGCACGTTGGGCTGCCGTGTTGAGTTCGGTGTCAAGGGTAGTGAAGACTTTAAAGCCTGCTCGGGTGAGTTCTTGCTCAGTCAAATTCTTTTTTAGCAGACGAAAAAGTTCTGCTTTTACGTAGTCAGTAAAGTATGGAGCCTTTGTCGACACGGTTTGAGGGGGTGCAAGGCGTATAGGAAGTCTTTTTGCAGCTTCCCCTTCTGCTTCAGCAATTTGACCAGTTTCAATCATTTTTCTCAGGACTAAACGTTGTCTCTCCATGGCTCTTTTTTTGTATCGGTAGGGAGAGTAGTAGCCTGGGCCTCGAATCAGGCCAGCCATCAGAGCTATTTCTCCTAAATTAAGGTCTTCTAGTTTTTTACCGAAAAAATGCTGGGCTCCCTCAGCGACCCCATGAACCTCTAGATTTCCGACTTGACCTAGATAGACTTCATTTAAGTAGCGTTCTAAGATTTCTTCTTTTTCAAATCGGGCCTCTAAAATGAGAGATAGAAAAAGCTCATTCATTTTTCGAACTAGGTTTTTGGAGTGCCGTGCCATGAGGTTTTTAACCAGTTGTTGGGTAATCGTGCTTCCTCCCTGGGCAAGAGAAAGTGTTTTCAGATTCACCCAGAAGGCTCTCAGCATTCCCCTGGGGTCGAGGCCTTTGTGTTCGAGATAGTGTTGGTCTTCGATTGCGATGATCGCTTTCCAAATATTAGCTGGAATTTGTTCAAATTTGAGAGAAGTCCGGATTTCTTTCTTGGTTTCACCCGATTGTACACTCGTATGAGACAGGGTCGCAACGAGCTCGGGTTCAAGGTAGACGTCCTTGACGTCATGATTTCCGAGCTGAATGAACTGAAGGGGAGACAGTGCGTTCGTACTTTCAAAGCCCAAGGTAACTGTGAGTTCCCGCTCTCCTAAAATGGGATGGCTGTCAGGAAGTAAGTAGAGTGGATAGTCGATTGGGTGAAGAGAGAAGTGAATGGGGTTGTCAGAGGGGGTAAAGGAATAACCCCGACTTTTGAGCCGCTCTTCGATCTGTTTGCGGAGCTGGCCGGGGTTGATCCGGGTGACATCTGAATAGATCCTTGTGGGTATAAACTGCTCTTGCTGGTAGAATGCCCGGGCAAGCTGACCATAAAGAATCCAGAGATAGACTCCAAATGAAGTCCCTAGTCCGATCCCTCCTAGAAAAGAGAACAGCCATGCAGTTCTTAATTTTTTTTTGCCTTGTTTAGGTTTAGAAACTGAATTCACTTTATCTCCTTGACTCGGCTTTCGCAGGTTAATAAAACCTTGCATACCTTGACTGAATGATCAAGCGCAGCTAACACCAAAGAACGGATCGGGCAACAACAACCTCTGTAGGAAGTCAGGGATATTGCTGACTTCTCGAGGGCGTTACAATTAAAGGAGCACCACTTGTGATAAGGCGGGCATCAAGGTTTCCAATTTTCAAGTTGAGCGTTTTAGCTGTCTTCCTTTTTCAATGGATTCTTTTAAGTAGCGACTCATTTGCGCTTGAACTTGACTGGTCGGGACAGTTTTGGTCTGAGTTCAATTTGGTTCATGGGTATTCCATGGATAGTTCAGATCGGGGAACAAATCTTGACGCTTCGCGATATAGTGCGGGGGGGTATTATGTTCCTGGCGGGGGGAGTCAAGATGCTATTTTCCAGAGCTTGTTTCTCAGGCTTCGACCCAAGGTGATCGTGAATGACAATATTTATATTAAATCAGAGTGGTGGGTTGGGGATCCTATCTTTGGTATCTTTGGAAGTGGCCTGCCCTACTCAACGGATCAGCGACAATTTTATTCGAGTCAGTCTCGCGGATCAGTGATTTCAGCTCAGCGAATTTGGGGAGAATTTGTCACCGATATCGGTACCTTTCAGTTAGGGCGAATGCCTCTGAATTGGGGCTTAGGAGTCGTTTGGAATAGCGGGGATGACGTTTGGTCTCGGTATATGTCTACCGGCGACGCGGTCCGTTGGGTCGCCAAATTTGGTTCTTTCACATTTATTCCAAGTTTTATCGTCAATTCGTCGGGTAATAATATTGGTGGTTCCTGTGTTGTCACCGGTGGGAACTGTGTTCCAGGGCTGGGTACGGCAAGTGTTACCGATTTCTCGGTCATCGTGAAGTATGAAAATACAGAAGATGATCTAGAAGGAGGCGTGAATATTATTAAACGCATCGGTGGCTCAGGCCAAGATCAAACCTATGGAGTGGCTACCCCCCAGGGAGGTGTTGAGCCCGCTGGATCGATGAATTTTAACGTCTTTGATCTTTATGCGAAGAAGAAATTTAGTCGAGTGACATTGGGGGCAGAAGTGCCGATTATTTCCGGTACTTTGGCTGGGGCTCCCTACCAGACTTTCGGTCTTGCCGGCGAGGTAACTTGGAAGGCTGTGGATTCCGTCGAGTTATGGCTCAAGACAGGATATGCTTCAGGTCAGGCTGGCCTTTCTAGTTCCACTATTGATACTTATAAAGCTTTCTATTTTAATCCGAACTATCACCTAGGCATGATCATGTTCAATTATCAGCTGGCGAATTTTGGAGGTGCTCAGACCCAAAATAATCCAAATTTAAACTTAAACCAGCTCAGCTCACCCTACAATAATCCAATTGTAGACGCAGCCTACGTGGCTGTGGGTGCGGCCATTAAGCCTTGGGATAAGTGGACCTTTAAGCCCGTCGTAGTTTATGCGATTGCGCCTCAGGCGGTGGGAGGTACTTCTTTCTTTTACAATAACTGGAGCAAACAGGTTGTTGCAAATACCCCAGGTGCAACCCAAGGGACGAGCTTAGGAGCGGAAATCGACCTAGGAGTGACTTTTCAGTGGGATGAATACTTCCAATTTAATTTTGACAATGGACTTTATCTGCCGGGAAGTTTTTTGGCTTTTTCAAATACCGCAACGAGCAACTCATTGTCGCCCGTGTTCGCTACTTCGGTAAGAATCGGTGTTAGTTTCTAGTGCTGATACGATTCGAGCACCAGAGTAAATAAGTATTTATTCATCCATGCTATTGACTGTGACGTTAGCTGTGAGAACCTAAGGAGGAATGCGTTTTAAGAGTGCATCAGGTCGCTTTCCTCCCTATTGGAGACTCGCCGATCAGTCCTTGTCTGTTCAGTTTGGGGTAGCGGCAGGAGCGGCTGTTTTTTCTTCTGGGGTCGGTCTCCTGATCATATTAGAACAGGTGAAGGATGCATTATTTATTGCGGATCGCTCAAGTCATCCACTGTTCATCATTGGGTGGGTTCTTCTTATTTTGGTATTCATTTTTGGTGGGTTGATATTTAAACTTTATCTTTCGATTGCGCGCCCTTTGTTGAAGGTTTTGAATTCAATGAGTCAATATCAACAGGGAGATTTCTCCGTTCGATCCCTGGTCACTAATTGGGGTACTATCGGAGATATTGAAGCTAGTTTTGATGAAATGGCAGAAAAAATCGAACTCATGGTGAAGGACCTTCAAAATTT
>JANNCA010000056.1:0-2566 GCA_031386075.1 Oligoflexia bacterium | reverse complement strand
CGTTGATATTGGGTTAGAAAAAGCTGCCTTTCTTTATGTAGATGATGTTTATGTGCACTCTGAGATTTGGGAAGAAGAAGAAGAGTCTTCTGGCACTGGAGATGCTTCCGAGGAGAGGGGTGCTGACGCTCCTGGCGAGGCAAGCCATGGGACAGGGCTTGCTCCCACGGGACAGATCATTGTCAAACAATTGATTGGAATCACTGAAACATTGGAGTCCAGCGAAGGGTCAAGTCAAGGGTCAGACGACTTGCTTTCTTCCGATGAAAATAGGGATGACTCGGTGACAGGTGAGTTGAGTCATTCGGGTCGAGTCGACGACGGCGAAATCGAAGTCCAATACGATGTAGAGGATGAAGATGAGGACGAAGAAGGTGGGCCGGTAGGTATGGGACCTCCTCCCTCTTCAGGTGACTCGGATGGAAGTGGGCCGAGCCAGAAGCCTACGCCAGTTAAAGGTTCTCGTCGAAATTCAAAGGATAAGGATAAAGAAAAGGAAAAGGATAAAGACAAGGGAAAATTAATTCCAGTGGGGACCTTAGCTCCCACTGAGAATTCTGAAGTACAGTCTGTCAGAGATGATGCTCCATCAGGACAAGGGTCTCAGGCTCTGGCTTCTTCAAGTGAGGTTTCTGAAGGATCTGCTGAAGGATCCGAAAGTCTCGAAGCGTCTGAAGCAGCTGAAGGGTCTGAGATAGAAGACACTTTTGGAGAGGATGGGCAGGATCCTCAACAAGACCTGAATCAAGCTGACTCGCAAGCGGCACGTCGACGTCATCGACGTGGACGGCGTGGAGGGCGGTTTCGCAGACGAGGGCCTAACGGAGAAATCGCTACTCCAGCACAGGCAGAGGCACAGACAGACGTACAGGTAGAGATTCGAGTTGAACCCCCTGTTCAGCAAACCTATCCTGAAAACTATCCTGAAAACTATCGTGAACAGATCGCTGATTCTGGAAAATCTGATTCAGATCGCTCGGGTTTGGCAGAAGAACTCCAGCAAAAGAAAGAATTAGCGGCTCCTGAGGAGGCTCAGGCTGGGCGACCTCAGAGTTTGCCGTCGGTTCAGGTGGATCGGGTTGAGCCAAAAACAGATCATCGCGCCGACTTTAGATCTCATCGGTCTAGAGACCGTCGAATTCGAACTAAATCAGTGGCCCGACCCGTTAGAGCGCAAGTCAATATTCAAGACCTTCTGAAAGAGGGACAAGAGATTTTGGTTCAAGTGGCCAAGGACCCGATTGCTACCAAGGGAGCTCGGCTGACTTGTCATATTAGTCTTCCGGGTCGCCATTTGGTGTGCATGCCAACCATTGATCATGTCGGCGTGTCTCGCCGAATTGAGCGAGAAGAGGAAAGAAGACGGTTACGTGAGTATGTTGAGCGTAATCGCCCTAAGAATCTAGGTTTTATTGTTCGCACGGCCAGTGGTAAACAGCAGTCAGAAAAGCGAATTAAGCAAGATATTGAATATTTGACTCGATTGTGGTCTGAAATTAAAGAAAAAGCGGGATCAGTGACTGCGCCTGCTTTGGTTTACGAGGATTTGAATTCTGTCTTGCGGGCGATTCGAGATTGGGTCACTGAAGAGATCGATAAGGTGATTGTCGATTCTCGCTACCATTACAATGAGATTCAGCGTTTTGTCTCCCATTTTATGCCATCACTGAAGCAGAAGGTCGAACTCTATCATGGTGATATTCCTGTTTTCGATGCGTATGGAATTTCAACTGAACTTTCGCGATCCTTAGAGAGAAAGGTTTGGCTAAAGTCGGGTGGTTATATTGTCGTGGATCAGGCAGAGGCGCTGGTTGCTATCGATGTCAATACAGGCAGATATGTCGGTAAGAAAAATTTAGAAGACACGATTTTAAAGACGAATCTTGAGGCAGTCCAAGAAATTGCTTATCAACTTCGATTGAGAAATTGTGGCGGCATCATTATTCTCGATTTGATTGACATGGAGAAGGATGAGAATAAGCAAAGAGTCTATCGGGCACTTGAAGATGCTTTAGCCCGAGACCGTGCTCGCCCTACTATCATGAAAATTTCTGATCTCGGTTTGGTCGAGATGACTCGGAAACGGACTCGCGATACCATTATTCGTACCCTTTGTGAGTCGTGCACCCATTGCGAAGGTAAAGGATTTATTAAGAGTAAGCAGACTGTTGCATACGAAGTGATGCGAGAGGTCGAGCGCGAGGGGATTGAGCGAGATGTAGGTAAGATTTTAGTTCAGGCTCATCCAGATGTGATCGATATTTTAGCGATTGATGAGCGGGAGACTTTGGATCAACTCGAACGGCGTTATCGTAAGCTGATTTATTTACAAGCGGTGACCGACTTCCATCCAGAACAGTTTGAAGTGACTGCTGATAAACGGGACCGTTCAGAAAAGGGACGTGAACAACAAGGGGTTGAACGGTCGAATGACCGCCATTCAGATCCAAGTCAGGATCGTCATCGGAACAGGCATCGACAACACGCGCAGGCCCAGGCCCAAGTTCAAGCTCAGGCCGTTGCTGCTGAGGCGGGGCAAGGTGTTCAGTCAGAAGAAGGAACTCCT
>JANNCA010000408.1:0-15751 GCA_031386075.1 Oligoflexia bacterium | reverse complement strand
TTTTGGTTATAAGGCGATTGCCTATTCCTCTTTTGGTATTGCTTTGATCGCCTTTATTGTGTGGGGCCATCATATGTTTGTGAGTGGTCAGTCGGAGTTAGCAAATTTTGTATTTTCTTTGCTCACGATGTTTGTGGCTGTTCCAACGGGTGTGAAAGTGTTTAGTTGGGTAGGAACGATGTATAAGGGCTCTCTCCATTTTAATGCACCTTTCCTCTATGCACTTGGCTTCTTGGAGCTCTTTATGATTGGTGGCTTGACGGGTGTTTTCCTGGCGACTTTGGCCATTGACGTTCATTTGACGAATACTTACTTCGTTGTAGCTCACTTTCATTATGTGATGGTGGGTGGGACCTTGATGGGTCTGATGGCGGGACTCCATTACTGGTTTCCTAAAATGACGGGTCGAATGTATTCAGAGAGGTCGGCTCAGATCGCATTTTGGATGATCATTATTGGCTTTAATGTGACCTTTTTCCCTCAGTTCATTTTGGGTGCTCAAGGAATGCCTCGCCGATATTGGGAATACCTTCCTGAGTTTACGTTCCTGAATCGGGTTTCAACCATCGGGTCATGGTTGATTGGAGGTGGGTTTCTGTATTCAGCACACTATTTAGCTAAAGCGATGCGAAAGGGAAAAAAGGCACCTGCCAATCCATGGAATGCACTGACATTGGAGTGGCAAACTTCTTCGCCTCCTCCCCATGATAACTTTGTTGAAACTCCAGTCGTTACAGCCTGGCCTTATGAGTACTTGCCTGAGAACATCAAAATGCCGGCGAATGCCTAATCGAGGAGAGATTTATGTCTAAGGGTGAAATCGCTATCCGCCATCATGCTCATCACTTCGAAAGTGCTGATGCTGAGTTTGAAGCTTGTAAGCAGGGAATGTGGCTCTTTCTGGTAACAGAAGTTCTCATGTTTGGAGGGCTCTTTGTCGCTTATGGAATTTTTCGAGGGCTGTATCCTGAGATGTTTCATGAGGCTCATAAAATGTTGGCAGTCAAAATGGGCGGACTCAATACGGTCGTATTGATTACGAGTAGTTTGACTATGGCCTTTGCGGTGAGCGCCACTCAGAAAGGGCGAAGGCAACAGGCAATTCTCTGTTTGAGTGCCACCTTTTTTCTGGCCTGTTGTTTTTTGGTTGTGAAGTATTTTGAGTATTCGCATAAGTTTCATGACGGTCTTCTGCCTGGAGCTTATTTTACGAACACTGAGCTCACGAATCCAAAGTCGCCTCTGTTTTTCTCACTTTATTTTGTCATGACTGGGCTTCATGGCGTCCACGTTTTGATTGGAATGGGAGTGATTGCATGGTTGATTCGGCGAACGATTCGGAATGACTTTTCTGCTCACTATTACACTCCTGTCGAACTTGTAGGGTTTTATTGGCATTTTGTTGATTTAGTTTGGATTTATCTCTTTCCGCTCCTTTACCTGGTAGGTTAAATATGGGACAAAAAAATCAAAAGCAGCAACATCAACAACATCACCACATTTTGTCAAACAAGATGGCCTTCACGATCGGAGGTTTGCTGCTCATCCTGACGGGGGTTACAGTTGGGGTTGCTCATATCGACTTAGGGCGTCTGAATTTTTTCATTGCTATGGCAGTCGCTACGGTTAAAGCTCTGCTGGTTGCCCTTTTCTTTATGGGTTTAAAGTACGATCGAAAAGAAAATGGAATGATTTTCGCGACCTCTTTCATTTTTCTTGCGATTTTTTTGATTCTTGCTTCAACTGATTTGTTCTTTCGGGGTGACGTCTATGTCAAGGGTCCTTTGATGGCAGCCGCGCAAGGCCCATCTAAGCTCAAAAAGCCCTGGATTTCGACTCCTGAGTTGGTGGGCAAAGGTAAAGAGCTTTATGCTGTTCAATGCGTTGCCTGTCATGGTGTGGAAGGACAAGGAAACGGCCCTGCTGCTTCTGCTCTGAACCCTCACCCAAGAAATTTTACCGAATCGGAAGGTTGGAAAAACGGGCGCAAGCCAACGATGGTCTTTAAGACTTTGAAAGAAGGATTACCTCCTTCGGCCATGGCGTCTTATGCCACACTCCCTGCCGACGATCGATGGGCATTGGTTCATTTTGTTCTGTCGCTCGGGCCAAAGCCGCAGGAAGATACAGTAGCTGATTTTGCTAAGGTTGGAATAGATCCGAATCGTGCTGTCAATGAAGAAAAAGAGGATGCGACCCTTCCTATTGAGGTCGCTCAGGAGAGGATGGCAGTGGCATCCCTTCAATCAGAGTTTGAAGCTCGACTCTACCACCCTATCCTGAGAAATACCCCACCTAGTGAAGAGGTGACTCAATTAGGACAGCATCTTTATCAGGCCCACTGTGTCGAATGCCATGGTCTGCACGGTGAAGGGGGAATTAAAGTAAAAAACCTGGGCGTGAACCCAGTTGCTTTTGTGGTTACACTGCCGTTTCAGAGCAGCACAGGCGGATTGAGTTCTCAAGAACAGTTTAATCATCGAGTGATTCTAGGGCTTCCTGGAGAACTCATGCCTGGAATGGGACAGCTGAGCAGCTCTGAACTGAAGGAGCTCTATCAATGGGTCAGAGGATTCTCATCCCGCTAAAGGCGTCTTAAGCTAGAAGTCGTTGTTGTTGGTGCCTTCCCTTAGCCAGCCCGATTGAAAGGGCTGCATTAATGAGAGAGCAATGGATCGATGCGCTGGGGAATGATCTCGGAAGGCCATCGGGATGGTCAAGGGACTCTGCTTCATTGCTGAAAAGTCCCAGAGGACTTGCATAAGTGCAGAGTTCAGCCATGCGATCGCTGGCTTCATCTGTTTTTCCAGCCAGAGCTAGGCAAGAGATCAGGAGAAAGCTGCTGAAAAGGTCGATTCCTGCTTCAGTATGAGAATCATCATTCTGTAAGGAATGCTTGAGTAGGACTCCGGTCGAGAGTTCAGCGTGAATTCGATCCAGGGTACCCAAGATTCTAGGGTCGTTCAGAGGTAGAAAGTCCAGCGTAAATATCGATAGAATGGACGCATCCATTTCTCGGCCCCCAAAGGATCTCACAAAACTATTTTTTGTCGTGTCGAAGCCTTGATCACAGATTGTTTTATGGAGTATCACCTTTTCTGAGGTCCATCGGGGTGAGGGCAATTGGCCAAGTGCGAGTGCGAGTTCTCCAATTTGATTGAGGGCGGCCCAACAGTAGACTTTAGAGGTGACGAAGTGTTCGGCCCTCGGAGACGCCCCTTGTGGGCCGTGATCAGGGCGTTTCCACGCTTGACACAGGTAGTCAGCAAGGTCGATCAGCTTGCTCCAGACTCCGGGAGGCAGGTGGCCAAAGATTTTGTAATACTCATGGGCCGCTAGAATCACGTGACCATAGATATCGAGTTGGAATCGTTGGGTGCGATGGGAATCCTGAGTGGAGGGGGCGTGCGTGCTAGGGGAGTAGATTTTACCCCCGTCGAGTGTATAGAGGGGTTGAAGATTTTCGACGCCGTCGCGTTCGAGGATATCAGAAAGCCAGAAGAAGTGATTTTGAGATTCTTTCGCATATCCTAAATTCGCCAAGGCGCGAATGATCGAAGATCCCCCGCGAATCGAAGCATAGCGGTCACCCCAAGTTGGACGCCCTTGGCCTGATGAGGGGGGGCTTGAAATGGCAACGCCCTCAGCGACTGTGTTTGCGTAGGAGGTGAAGAGGAGTTTTAATACCAGGCCCGAGCGGGTGACGAGTTCGTGCCAGGGCCCACCAAAAATACAGCCTTTTGCTGGGCAGTGATGGGCTATGGATCGCCATTGATCAATGGTCGTTTGCAATTCCGAGTGAATCCCAGTGGTGCGTCGGCCCCAGGCCCAGATGAATTGTGCAGTCTCCCCAACATGAAGTGTAAATCGTGCGATTGCTGATGACCCATTCATCGAGATTTCGATAGGCATATTACTTTGGAGAATGCCTAAGTCTTCTACGTGGTTTCCTCGAAATAAAATACCTCGGAGATGACGTTCGGCATGAGATGAATCTTCGCCGTTCTTGAATCGGGGACTGCAGGTTGTGATCCAGTGGATCTGGCCTTCGAGGATCTGAATCTCACGATGGAGTGTGGGTCCACTATAGCTGAAATCATCCAGAGGCATCCAGTCTGTGACCACCCCTGTTCCGAGTGGGGTTTCAAAGAGAGTTTCTAAGACTTGAGTGCCAGGAATGTACCGTTGGTCAGATCGGAATTCGCCTTGAGGGCAGATTTGGAATCGTCCACCTCGAACGGGATCAAAGTAAGCGCCAAAGTGACTGGGAGAGTCTAAATAGGGGAAGCAGCACCACTCTACCTCACCGTTGCGACCAATCAGTGCTGAGCTAAAGTGATTGCCAATCATTCCTGGGAATTGCATAGAAGCCCTAAGAACGATTAAGCAATTTCGGAGCCAAGAAGTTTCATGAAATGCTTTTCGGCTCTAAAGATTTGGTTTTCCAGAACTCTATAGTTGATTTATCTGGATTAGTTTTATAGAAGCGAATCAGTAAAAAAGGAAATATAGAAATATCATGATACATTCAGATGCCTCGCATAAAAAAGCCCTTGAGATCCTGAGTCGAATTTTTCAAGCAGAAATGGCCGGGATTATACGCTATTTGCATTATTCTTTTATGATTATGGGGCATAATCGCATTCCAATTCAAAACTGGTTCCGAAGTCAAGCAAGTGAGTCTATGGCCCACTCAGTGACCGTGGGAGAGAAAATTACTTCGCTGGGCGGTCATCCTCCGATGATCACTTCCAAAATTGAGGAAAGTAATCTTCATAGTGTGGATCAAATTTTAAAAGAGTGTCTTCATTTTGAAGAAGAGACATTAGCACTCTATAAGGACCTAGTGAAGGCAGCAGGCGATGACATTGCTCTAGAGGAAATGGCCCGGCAATTTGTTCAAGCTGAAACTGAGCATACGGATGAAGTGAAGAAAATGCTGACGAAAGATTAGGAAATTCCGACTTAATTCGCGAAAGAGACTTTGTGGCATGTAAGCTGCTAGCTAATTCGGGTGATTTCGCATGAATTGAAAACACCCTTGACGTCTATGTCACTCCGCGCGCAGCTTCTGAAGCGTGAGTTAGAATCTGCTTTAAGTCATGTCACAGCTATCCTGGCAGCTATTGAGCTTCAGAAACAGACCCTAGAAAATCTATCGCTTCTTGGAATCATTGAAGATCGAGAGTGGGTGGATCTAACTGAGATCGCGAGTGATCTTCAGGTTTTATTTTACCCTATTGCAGTACAAAAGCAAAAGTCCTTGGAAATTCAAGTGGGGTCTTTCTGCAAAGCTCATTTAAGGCGATCGTCCACAAAACAGATTCTTATTAATTTGATCGCCAATTCCCTGAATTATTGCAGAAATCAAGTATTAGTAACGTTATGGGTTGAAGGGGGTCGGGCCAAGTTGACTGTTATAGATGATGGGCCGGGGATTCCTGATGACTTACTTCCCTATGTTTTTGATCCTTTTGTCAAAGGAGAAAATAGCCAGGGTAGCGGGCTCGGACTTGCAATAGCAAAGGCGCTCACTTTGCAACAAGATGGATCGATTGGCGTGAAGAGCCAAGATTCAGGCTGTGAGTTTGTTGTCGAACTTTGTTGAAGGTTCAGAAACACCAGTGAGAGGGAGGGGGGTGCTTGGAAAGTGGAGTCGAGATTTTACCGGTTTCTGAATTTTTTTCGAACGCATCTAAAATTCTTCAGACCTGATTTTGAAAGTAACTGGATGCAGGTTTTTAGGGCAGTGATAACGATGGATAATGGAAGACCCTGAATTGAGATTTTAGCTAAAACGCGCTGGATCTCAATAGGGGTTTCATAGATGTACACACTCCAAATCCCAGTCATAAAAGCGTAAATGAAGGCTGGAAGGATAATCCAAGTACCTAAAATAAACCACGGCAAGGGTACAAAATATAAGCCTTGATAGATGATCTTCGATCGCACACTGATAAATGGGTTCAGTAAAATAGCTACAAGAGATTGAAAGTTTTTAATTTTAATTAATTGTTTTGATTGAAAATAGGGATCTATGAGGACTCCAAAAAATGGAAATCCTCGAATTAGAAAATAACCGACTCCCGAGGCTATCCAAAGTCCAATCATACTTATTTTGACGCCCACTCCAGGCCCAAAGCGAAGGAGTGCAAAAACTGAGGTAAATATAAAAGGTACGGGAAGAAGCCAGGTCAGTATAAGAAGTGAAAAGTAAGCAAAATATTCCCAGCTTTTATTTAATTCAAAAATATTTTCGGTCAATAGGGCGAAGAAGACGCTCATCAATCCAATGAAGATGAGATCTCCAAATACGATCGTTTTGTTTTTTCTGGCGTTCCTACAATAACGAAGTCTCAGGACGTAAAACCAAGGTATCGATGGATCGAAGAAAAAAGTCCAAGGTACTCGACTCACCCATTGGATTTTCGATTTTAAGTGATCCATTTCGAGTGAAGGTTTCACTGTCCTGGGGTAGATGGGATCTGAAGTTGCAATAGGATTCGATTCAGTACCTTCTGCATCCCTACTGGGAGTGTCCTCAATTTTCCAGTGTTCTAGTATCCGCTGGTTGACCTGGCGAATATGGACTCTTTCCTTCATTGTTCTGGCGTGAATCGTGAGTTGAAGCTCGGAATCAATGCGGAGGGCTCGATCGGCTAAATTGGCCGAACCAATGGTGAGATAACTGTCATCGATGATCAGAATCTTCGAGTGAATATAGATAGGCTTTGGGTGTCTATAGACTTTTATCGATGGACTCGGGAGATTTTCAAAAACATACGGAGTGACGATCTGAATTTTAACGTTAGAAAATTTCGCAGCGACTTCCAGTTTTCTGAGTAAACTCAGTTCAAAGGTGGTCATACAGTAGGTCAAAGACTTAACATGAGCGAGATCTGCAAGAATCAGGGTGATCTCAAAGCCTTTACTGTCCATTTCATGGATCTTAGCGATCAGCAAATCATTCACGTGCTTCGACCAGTAGTATTGGCCTTCGATGGTAATCCATTTTTTTGCACCTTGAATGAGGTCTCGAAATAGAAACTCGATCTCTCGAGTGAGGGGTGAAAAGAGTAAGTTTCGACTGATGGGCACAAACGTACGGCTTAGGTAAATTTCGTGAGTTTTTTCAAAGGTTCTTAAGGAGTCTGAAGTCAGTTGAGTTTCTGGGCTGGTTGGGAAGGGAACCCAAGAAAGTTGATTCCAACGTTTGGCTACATGAGCTTGAAGCTCCCCGCAGACGGCTCCTTTGAGCTGAACAGCAAGGTCATGGTAGGGGCCATGGTTTTCTTGATTTAAGTTGAGTGATCGCCGTCGATCAGAATAGTGATGAGCAGCACTATCCCAGCGATTATCGCATAGGTCTATTCCTCCACACAAAGCCACATTGCCATCAATAATGAGAAGTTTTTCATGATGGCAGCCCCCGAGGGGATGTAGATTATCAAAAACAAAATAGATATGAGGATGGAGGTTTTCCCATAGGCGAGTCTGCCACAGTTCACGGCCGAGTAAATAGAGGTAGGCATGATCCCAAAGAAGAAAGTACATTTTAAGATTGGGTTTTTTTTGACAGAGCCGTAAAACCTTTTCGCGAAGAGTCTCCTGAGCGTATGACAACCTTAAGCGAGAGTCGAGCTGCCAACCTACAATAATGACAGAGTGATTAGCGCTTTCGAGGAGTTCGGCAACCCTTTCAAAGTAGGATTCAGTTTCCCAGATCTCCTCCCATGCACTGGCAGTCGAAATCTGTCCATAACTACGGGGAGAAATCTGTGTCATTCAGAGGCTTGCAGCAATTCTCATACCCTCAATGAATCGTATCGGCTGTATTGGCGTGAATTTCGGGGCTTGCGCCGTGAAAGTTGCGCTGTGAATTTGATAATGTTAGTAACACAGGATGGCACTTCAACGGACAGTTCGGACTCATACGTGTGGAGCACTCAGACTTACTGATTTAGGGCAGGAGGTCTCACTTTGTGGGTGGGTCGCAAAGCGTAGAGACCATGGCGGAGTTGTTTTTACGGATCTTCGGGACCGTTATGGAATTTCTCAAGTTGTATTTGATCCCAAATATCCAGGCGCTCAGATTGCTCACGAGTTAGCCAGTCAGCTCAGAACTGAATTTGTCGTCTGGTGTCGTGGCAAAGTTCGTCAACGTCCAGAGGGGATGTTGAATTCAAAGTTAGCAACCGGCGCGATTGAAGTCATTTGTACTGAACTCCTGATTTTGTCAGAAGCTAAAACAACTCCCTTTGTCATCGATGATGAAGCAGAAGTGGCGGAGACTCTTCGGCTGAAATACCGCTATTTGGACCTTCGACGGCCAAGTTTGCAGAAGAATTTAATGGTGCGGCATCGGATGCTTTCTTTAGTTCGCAGGCATTTGGATCAGAATGATTTTATTGAAGTCGAAACCCCTATTTTATATAAATCGACCCCTGAGGGAGCGCGGGACTTTATTGTTCCAAGTCGTTTGAATCAGGGGGCCTTTTATGCTTTGCCGCAGTCGCCCCAGACTTTGAAGCAGCTTTTGATGGTGAGTGGATTCGACCGATATTATCAGGTTGCACGTTGCTTTCGAGATGAAGATCTTCGTGCAGACCGGCAGCCTGAATTCTCTCAAATTGATATCGAAGCGTCATTCTTGGACGAGGAGGCTTTTTTCCCTATTTTAGAGGCCATGATTGTTCAACTGTGGAAGGAAGTTCTCAATCAAGAGGTGACGATTCCATTTCCCCGAATGCCCTATTCCGAAGCGATGAGTCGATATGGGAGTGACAAGCCTGATGTGAGATTTGGTCTTGAGTTGATCGACTTGTCGCATCTATTTAAGTCGAGCACTTTTCAAGTGTTTCAGGGAGCTCTGGCTCCACGCCCCCGGGGTCGGAGCGGATCGATCAGGGCCCTTTTGTTAAAGGGGCAGTCAGATAAATTCTCGCGCAAGGATTTAGACGATCTTCAAAGCCATGTGGCCAGCTATGGCGCCAAAGGACTTTTGTGGATCAAGGTGCAAGCAGGAGGTGAACTCCAATCTCCTGCCGCGAAGTTCTTCTCAGATACGGAGAAGGCTGCTCTTAGAGAGACACTTCATTTGACACCCGGTGATCTGGTTCTTGTGGTCGCAGATGGTCGCGATAAAGTCGTTTTTGATTCTTTGGGCTCTCTGCGCTTGGTGGTAGGGGGTCAGCTGGGAATGATTCCGAAGGCGGGCGAAGGAAAGCCAGCTTTCTTGTGGGTGACTCATTTTCCGTTGTTAGAATATGACGATCAGGAGAATCGATATTACGCATGTCATCATCCTTTTACGGCACCTAGACCAGAATTTTTTGAAGATTTTGTAGAAGGTCGGAATTTAGATAAAATTCAAGCTTCTGCTTACGATATGGTATTGAACGGCGTCGAAGTCGGGGGGGGCAGTTTGAGAATCTATCGCCCAGATGTTCAAGCGGCGATGTTTAAAGTTTTAGGCCTTTCAGACGCTGAAGCTAAAGAAAAATTTGGATTCTTTTTAGAGGCCCTTCAGTATGGAACTCCTCCCCATGGAGGAATTGCCTTTGGCGTTGATCGCCTGGCAGCGCTTTTGTGTGGAGTGGGGCCGATTCGTGATGTGATGGCCTTTCCTAAAACTCAAAAGGGTCATTGCCTTATGTCTGAGTCTCCGTCGCAGGTGAACGGCGAGCAATTGACTGAACTTGGAATTTCGATCCTAAAGAGATCTGCCGAGTGAATTCCACTCAGGAGTTTTCATTCAGGACCCGACAAAAATCACTTCAGAGGTTTCGCGGAGAAATTTTTGATATTCTAGTGATTGGTGGTGGAATTACGGGCGCCGCAGTGGCTCGTGATGCTGTTTCACGAGGGCTGAATGTAGCTCTGGTCGAACGGATGGATTTTGCCTTTGGTACATCCTCACGAAGCTCGAAGTTGATTCACGGGGGACTCCGGTACCTACAGAATTTTGAAATTAAATTGGTGTTTGAAGCCCTTTCAGAAAGAACACTCCTTTTGAAAACGATTCCTCATCTCGTGAAGCCATTGCCATTTTTTTTACCATCCTACAAAGGCGACTCAAATGGGCGGATGTTGCTCTCTGCGGGTCTCTGGCTTTATGATCTCTTGGCTCTCTTTCGGTCGCCAGGCTTTCATCGAAGTCTTTCTAAAAAACAGCTTTTGAAATCGATTCCTTTTTTACGGGCTGAAGGATTGACGGGAGGGTTTCGATTCTTTGATGCCTCGATGTGGGATGACGTGATGGCCGTAGAAACATTAAGATGTGCACAGGAAAATGGAGCTGCGGTTGCCAACTATATCGAAGCCATAGCGCCCCTTTGGGATGCCGATCGGATTGTTGGCTTTAAAGTTCGAGATTTAGAAAGTTATTCTAAAAATAATTCTGAAAAAAATGAATGGAGCTTAAAAGCTCGACGAGTCATCGTCTGTGCTGGACCGTGGACAGATCAAATGGGGTCTAGGCTGGTTAGCTCTGAGAGTCAAAGCGGTGAAGTTTGGAATCGTTGGTTGACTCCGAGCAAAGGAATTCATTTAGTTTTTGATTTGAAGAGAATTCCCCTTTCGGGCGCCCTCATGATGAGTCATCCTCAGGATGGGCGTATTGCATTTGTCATTCCTCGACCGGATTATGGGGCTGGAATCGTGTTAGTGGGGACTACTGATGGACCAGCTGATCATGATCCAGAACGCGTAGTCGTTGAGGCCCAAGATGTTCAGTACCTTCTAGTACTTCTTCAGAAATACTTTCCGACGTTAAATCTGACGGAAGCAGATATCGTCAGCGCCTATGTGGGTGTTCGTCCTCTGATGGGTGGAGAAAAGAGTTCATCGGTAGGAGGAAACGGCCGGGATTCAAGTGTTTTGCAAAAGGTAAGTCGGGAACATCACATTGACATCGGCCCTGGGGGGACAGTTGTTGTAGCGGGTGGAAAATATACGACTCATCGAAAGATGGCGGAAGAAATTGTAGATTTTACGCTGGAGAATTGGAAGAAGGACGCTCATAAATACCCAGACCTGACCTTCCCTCGTAAAATAGGCCCATCTCAAACTCGATCTGCTGTGAATCCTCAGGCTCTCCCAGAAGCGATTCGGCAGTGCCGTGCAGAAGCTGAAGTGAAAAAAGTGAAGATTCCGGAAGAATTGATTAGTCGCTATGGGGCCGATGCACTCAGTGTTTTTGATCTTCGGAGTTCATACCTTCAGGCTCCACCCGTTGGTTTTCCAGATTTAGAGGCCCAACTTCGCCATTGCATTCGAGCCGAGATGGTTTTGCATTTGGAGGATTTCTATTTACGGAGAGTTCCCCTTTATTTTTCAAGAAAAGACCATGGGCTGCCTTGGTTGGAATCTCTTGCGAAAGTGTGGGCACAAGAGAGAGGCCTGAACGAGGCCGATGTTTCTTCTGAACTCACGAGGCTTCGTGCGGAGTTAGATCAAAGGTCAGCTTGGCAGAAATGAGGGCGCCTTTCGGCCCTGGAAGGTGTTATAATGGCCCTACATAGGTAGATGTACTGGTGTCTAAATTTCAAGTGAGTTTAGGTTCTATTTTAGAATGAATCCGAATCTGAAGGCCAGAGAGTTGATTCTAAATAGATTTTTTCATTGTCTCATCCATTTTCCGATTCATTGAACATGCAGATCAATTGGCATAACTTATGCTTAACTGCTCTAACAGTCGATAGCAATGCACCGGGGGGCGCATTGTTGTGGACTGAAGAGGCTCGGACTCTAGGGGTTATTCAAGGGGTGAGAGCGAGAGCAACGTTAGAAAATCAGGCAATAAGTGCAGGTAAGAGTTGGCTCAAGAACGGATCACAAGAGTGTACCAAAAAATCCTGCCTGCACTTATTTTTCTTTAATTTTATATATAAGGCTCATTCTAAAACAGCTGAACTTTTACCCCTTCTTTTTGCAAGAAGGATCGAATCGTTTTTGAGTCTAAAGGCTCTAGCCTCCAAAGCAACTGATAGAGAAGCTTGAGTGTTTTGTCACCTTCGGGGGTTTGAACCTGGTTGCTCACTTTTCGAATGTCTGAGGTGATGGAAATTAAATTCTCAATCAGTCTGGAGAGGTCAGTTTTAAATAGGGCACTTTTATCTACCCACCCCAATGTCTTATTGAGATTTCCACTCAGCTTATAGAGAAGGTCAATCGAACGAGTGATGTCGCCTTTGTTTTCGTCGATAATTTCTTTGACTTTACCAGCTAGATCGAAACTTTGGGAAATTAGCTGGTCAATTCGAGGTGGGTCTACTCCAGCTACTACATCTCCTTCTTTGAGCTGAGGTGCATGGATGTGCCCCGGAGTAATCTCTACATAACGTTCACCAATAATTCCGGCAAGATTAATGTAGAATCGACTGTCTTGCCTCACTCCAAAGGTGGCGTCTTTGTGGACTGAAATTTTGACCTTGAGTGGATAGACTGCGGTTCCTTCGTCAGATGGGGCGCTTCCTGGCTCTTTAAGTGCCACCTTCTTTGATGTGATTGGCGAAAAAAATTCGATTCGCTCGACCTTACCCACTTTGATGCCTGACACTCTCACGGGAGACCCTACTTCAATCCCTCCTGCAAAGTTATAAGTCACATAAAAACTAGTGGACTGATTGAACGGATTTTGAATGCCGATGACCCAGGAAAAAGCAAAAGCGAGGCCAATTGTTAGGATAATTAGACTACCTACTTTAGCTTCGTTGGAGATCTTCATGAGGTTACTTCCTTTCTAAAGAAAAAGCGTAAACAAATAAGTGAGAAAAAAATCGAGAGATATGATTGTAATAGTGGCAGTAACTACTGAGTTTGTGGTTGCTGTTCCTACCCCTTCTGCACCACCCTGGCACCGGAAACCATAGGCACATGAAACGATGGGAATGACTGCACCATAAATAATTCCTTTGACCAATGCACACAGGACGTCTTTGAAGCCAATAAAGTGTCTCAAAGCATTAATAAATTCAAGAGTTGAAAAATTATAACTACAGACGGCAACTGCAATGGAGCATCCCATAGTGACCGAAAGTGATATGAGTGTGAGGCAGGCACTCGAAAGGATTGCACCTATAAAACGCGGAAAAACGAGGTAACTCAAAGGATCAATACCCAGCAATTTGAGTGCATCAATTTGCTCTGTAATCTTCATGGTTCCGACTTCAGCTGTAGTCGCAGCACCCACCTTAGCGACGAGAAGAAGAGCAGGAATCGCAATCCCTAGTTCCCGAAAGATAAATTGTCCTGAAAATCCAGGAATCATACTGACCGAATGGAGGGCTGCCTGCATATGCCAGGCAATCTCATGCGTGACTACTGTTCCAGCTACCGCAGTGGATACTGTGATAATAGGAAGGCTATCCACGCCCATTTGAACTGTGGACTGAAAGATCTCGTGCCATCTCCAGCATTCACGTTTAGGGAGTCGCCCAAGGGTCTTTATGAGGAGACTGAATGCGTCTGATAGGGTGGCAAATTGTTCCATGGTTTCGGAGCGAATACTCAAAGGTTAACTCCTAACAAAAGTTCGATCATCTCGTGGGAAAAGTCTAGAAATCGGCTGGTCATAAAATTTGCGATCAAGATATAAAAATTGGTATAGACAGCGGCTAGGGTGACAGCCCGGCCCACTCCTCGAGCTCCGCCAGTGGCATTAAACCCCTTATGGCACGAGACTGTGGCAACAATACTTCCGTAAACCAAAGATTTAAGCATTCCACCGCTCAGGGTCCACAGAGATGTGAAGCGGGGAATGCTATTCGCAAATTCGAGAAAATTAATTCCGCACAGGAAGGAGGCTACGAACATGGAACCGGCGATGCTCACAATGAGTCCAATAATGAGGAGGAAAAAACTGGAGAGAATGATGCCGATGAGTCGAGGGACAACTAAATATTGAAGGGGATTGGTTCCTAGGCATTCAATCGCTTCAATTTGCTCGGTAACTTTCATCGTCCCCAATTCGGCGGCAGTGAAAGCTCCGATTTTACCTGCCAATAGGAAGGAGATAATCATGGGACCCACCTCACGAACGACCGTCGAAGTGTTGAGTCCTCCTAACAGAGACTGGGCATCGTATTTTTGAAGAATCAGATTGAATTGAAGAACTAAAATAGCTCCAACGAAAACCCCTGCAAAAATGACGGTAGAAAGGGAGCGGATGGTTACACTTGCAACCTGACCTAAGATCGGCTGTAGGTTCCCACGGGTAGTAAAAAAAGTTTGCATGACCTGGAAATAAAAAACGAATACCCCGCCTAGCTCGTGGAGTAATTTCAATAGAGTTTTCTCCATAAAACGAGTGATCATTTTTGTATTTTATCCTCTACTGGCTCAGTTATCCGGGCTTCAGGTGGAAGCCAGGATAAGGTTTCGGCAAGAAATTCTTGGATGAGGGTTTCTTTAGAACACTTAATGTCTGCAACAGAAGCATGCGCTAATACCTGAGCTTGATCTAAGACGAGGATTTTATCGGCAATTTTCAGAGCGCAGGCCATATCGTGAGAGACTACAATACTCGTCACTTTCAGCTTTCTGGACAAGTCAAAAATGAGATCATTGACTGCGTTGGTGGTAATGGGGTCGAGTCCTGTGGTGGGCTCATCAAAGAGTAAGTAGCTCGGATCAGGTGCCAGGGTTCTAGCGAGAGAGACTCGCTTTTGCATTCCATAGGAAAGTTCGGGCGGATTTTGGTAGAGAACCTCTGGCCCCAGATTAACCAAGGCAAGTTTCTGGACGACTACGTCCTGAATTTCTTTGGGCGAAAGAGGACGGGAATGACTAAGAACGTATTGAGGGGTCTTGAGTCCGAAGGCGACGTTTTCTAAAATACTCAGAGAATCGAGAAGTGCTGGATGTTGGAAAACCATTCCACACTTTCTCCGAATCTGTGCCAGCGCATTGGCCGTGAGAGAGGTGACGTCCTGGTGGTCGACAAAAACTTTGCCAGAATCTGGCTTCAGAATTCCGACGATGTGTTTGAGTGTGACAGATTTACCCATCCCACTCTTCCCTAAAATAAAAAGGATCTCTCCCTGGGTGACAGTAAACGAAACGTTATTGAGAACTCTTTTGGGACCAAATGACTTTGTAATGTTTTCAAAAACAATGCTCATACAAGTCCCGAGGTGAGAGGACCTTTTTTGAGTCCATAGATAAACTGGCGAATGGTTTCATTCTGGGAAGCTTGAATCTCCTGAGGGCTTCCACCTGAGATGAGCTTTCCTTGGGCTAGGAGAAAAATTCGGTCAGCTATTTGATAGGCTCGCTGCATGTCATTTGTGACGGTCAATAAAGTGCTTCCTATTTCGCGTCTCAGCTTTTTAATCAGATCAGCAATAATTCGAGAAGTGATGGGATCTAGGCCAGCGGTAGGTTCATCATAGAGAATCACCTCAGGGTCTACGACGAGAGCGCGGGCGATGCCGAGCCGCTTTTGCATGCCACCTGAAATTTCATCTGGATAGAGATTTTCGCATCCGTGGAGACCCACTTCAGAAAGAAACCAGTGGGCCTTATCTTTAGCAGCTGTCCCAGTGAGTCCTTTACGCTCTTGAAGAGGAAAGAGAAGGTTTTGCTCAACTGTGAGGGAATCAAAAAGAGCATTTTTTTGAAAGAGCATGCCGATGTTGTGATGGGCCAGAGTGATTTTTCCTTCGTCAGCTGGAAGGAGGTTTGCGATCATTTTGAGTAGGATACTTTTTCCGCTCCCTGAAGGTCCTCACTGACCGTCACCACCCGCAGC
>JANNCA010000374.1:0-8937 GCA_031386075.1 Oligoflexia bacterium | reverse complement strand
GCACCAGGGAATCAATCAACGGACTCCCCTCACCCGAACGAGGCTTCCACCAGGATTTTTCGTCTTCCGGTGACAGAGGTTTCACCCGTAAGTAATGATTCATCAGGTAAAGGGCATTGACCCGTTCACCTTCTAAATCTTCCTCAATATGGAGTTTTTGCATCTCATTTGAAGACGCCAAGGCTTCCAGAAAATCTTCTCGGTATTCAGGGGGAATCTCAGAGTGTGGGACGACTTTCGCAATTCCTTTCACATGTTGGAGAAGGTACTCACGAACATTCTCCACCAAAATGGCCACTCCCTGGAGGATAGGAAATTGAGCCTGACACTGGAGACACTCCAGACACCCAGATCTCACCTCAATAGCTTCAAGAGGAAGTCCCCCAGACGAACTCCTGGGACTCTCTGGGCCCACTGAATCCAAAAACTGCAACCGACCCTGACACCGAGCCTGATGCTGCTGAGGGGCTGTGCCCTGGAGCTTTTTAGGTCGACGAATTTTTTTGGGACATTGCAAGGAAGCGACAGTGTGATTGAGCATACCGCTTTATTCTATAATCTCGCCCTACTTTCAAGAAACCTTTACTGCCGCTCAAATCGCACTAGTCTTTATATTGCAATGCGTATAGAATACAGCGATGATCAGCACGTCTTCAGTCAGCCTAAGCTATGGAAGTCACAAACTATTTGAGGACGTGAATATTAAATTCGTTCCTGGAAACTGCTATGGGCTCATCGGGGCCAATGGTGCAGGAAAATCAACTTTTCTTAAAATCCTTTCGGGTGAAGTATCTTCCTACAAGGGAACCGTCACCGTCACCCCCGGAGAAAGAATTTCATTTCTTAGACAAGATCACTTCACCTTTGACGAATCCCCCGTGCTCAAGACGGTCATCCTTGGACAGCCCCGACTCAATCAAGTCTTAGAAGAAAAAGACGCTATTTACCTAAAAGCTCACTTTACCGACGCCGATGGAATTCGAGCCGGTGAGCTCGAAGGCCTTTTTGCAGAACTTCGCGGCTGGGAGGCCGAAAGTGATGCCGCCGTTCTTTTAGCGGGACTTGGAATAGGAACTGACCTCCATGAGAAGAAAATGCGAGAACTCCGGGATACCGACAAGGTCAAAGTCCTTCTTGCGCAAGCTCTATTTGGCCAACCTGATATCTTGCTCCTAGATGAACCCACCAATCACCTGGACGTGAAAGCCATTCGATGGCTCGAAGATTTTTTACTTGAATACGACAAGACTGTCATCGTGGTCTCCCATGACCGCCACTTTCTCAATCAGGTGTGCACCCATATGGCGGACATTGATTTTGGAAAAATTCAACTCTACACCGGTAACTATGAATTCTGGTATGAGTCCAGTCAGCTCGCCCTGAAGCAAGCCCAAGAAAAAAAGAAAAAAACCGAAGACAAGGCCGAGGAACTCAAAGCTTTTATTGCGCGCTTTAGTGCGAATGCTTCAAAATCCCGCCAAGCAACCTCAAGAAAGCGTCAACTGGAAAAACTGACTCTCGACGACATCAAACCCTCCTCTCGCAAGTACCCCTTTGTTGGATTTAGGGCCGAACGTGAGGCGGGTGATCAACTGCTGAGAGTTGAAAATCTAAGTAAATCTATAGACGGAGTTCAAATTTTAGATCGAGTCAGCTTTAACTTAAAAAAAGGAAACAAAGTCGTCTTCATGGGGGATACCGACCTCGCAGTGACCACTCTTTTTCGAATCCTCATGGGAGAAATTTCGCCCGACAGTGGGACCTATACCTGGGGAATCACCACGTCGCGCTCTTACTTTCCAAAAGACAGCACCGACTACTTCAATGGCGTGGACCTAAACTTAATTGATTGGCTCCGACAATACTCCCCTGATCAAAACGAAAACTTTGTCCGCGGATTCTTGGGACGCATGCTTTTCTCGGGTGACGAAGCGACCAAAAAGACCAAGGTTTTATCTGGGGGCGAGCGAGTCCGCTGCATGCTCTCTCGTATGATGCTCAGCAACGCGAATGTACTGCTTCTAGATGGCCCGACCAACCATCTGGATCTTGAGTCGATTACCTCAGTCAACAACGGTATGATCCGGTTTGACGGTACTATTCTATTCTCTTCGCATGACCAGCAATTCATCCAAACGGTTGCGAATCGAGTCATTGAAATCGGAGCCCACGGAATCGGGGATTTTGAAAAATCCTACGATGAATATGTAGTCAGTAAAAACGCATAAAGTTCATCTCTATACGTTCAAGAAAATGTTTTCGTGGGCGGAATCCAAATCTTTAGCACTGAAAAGTTTTTCTCTAAACCCCTTGCCCTAAAAGATAATCTTGAGATCTACATGATAATGTTTAAAATTTTGACAGTCGCGAATTCTTTATTCAGTTTATTTTTATAAAAATATAAACAAAAACTTAGACCCATGAAATTAAACATTTTATAATACTTTATTCTTAAACTAAAACTTGGCTTAGGATCTGCATACGTACGCTCGACGTAAGAATTGAGTTCATCATTCTTACGCTTTTTCATTAAAAGGAGCATGAGTGATTTATGAGCAAAGCGTATAAAATTCCAGGATTTTTAATTATTTCTTTTTTATTTGTAAACTGCGGTTCTAACAGCCAGCAATCGCCTGCAGTGGGTACCCCTATTTTTACAGCAACCAGTTCACCGAATTCAAATACAAAAAATGAAATCTATGAGAATACCCAGGGAAACCTAATCATTAACGAAACTAACGGAAAATTGACCACCATTTCAAATCAAGCACTCATTCCTGTAACACAAAGTAATGCAAGAATAACTGACCCCCTTGATTTTCAACTTGCTTCATATACCTGCGGAAGTAAAATTCAGCCTGCTCAAGGATTTTTTGGTCCTGGGTTATCAGGAAAGCAAAAAACCAGTTTTTTTCTCACAAGTACGACCCTGGTTGTTATATTGACCGACGGTATCGAGGTCGAGTGGCATGAGCTCCCTATTATCTTACTCACTCCCTACGCTAAATCTAATGGTTCATTCACAGTAGGGGCCGAAACTGGATACGGAGCCAGAATCATAGCCACTGGAAACTCGACGAGTCTGAACATCTCTCCTTTTTCTTATTCATCTCCCATTTCGTATTCCCTAGGAAATGATCAAGCCACTTTAACTTTGAATATTGCAAATGATCCAATTTGTCAGTCGAGTTTGGGATCAGGTGGAACCACGGCAACCATCGTACTCACGAGATTCTAGTCCCAAAGGAATATTCTGGATCAGGTACTGCTCCTATTTTTGCTCCCTACTTCCGGAGTCTACAGTACCTGATCCAGAACCTTCCTCTTAGCGTACCATTTCAACTCGAAACTTTCGGCCTTTGATACGACCGTCTCTCAATCTTTCCATCGCCAACGGGGCAATTGCTTTAGAAACTGCAACATAAGAAAAATGATCGTGAATTTCAATTTTACCAATGTCAGAAGCCTGAAGTCCCCCTGCCTCACCGGTCAAAGCACCTAGAATATCACCCGGTCTCATTTTTTCTTTGCGTCCTCCGCCAATAAACAAGGTAGCCATTATAGCATCCTGCTGGAGGGCTTTCTTAAACTCCTGAACATCTAAGTTCTCTACTTTGGCAAGAATTTTGGCCTCGATCGTTTGGCCCGTCAACTTCTCAATTGACTGAATTCTGCCTTTTTCTCGAGAAGTTACCAATGAAATTGCCAATCCACGCTGACCCGCTCGCCCGGTGCGGCCAATTCGATGCACGTAAATATCTGCCTGAGAAGGCAGATCAAAGTTAATCACCGCATCCAAATTCTCGATGTCTATCCCTCGAGCTGCCACATCGGTGGCAATAAGAATGCGGGTGCTCCGGTTCCTAAATTTTGCCATCACGCGATCCCGTTCATTTTGATCCAGATCGCCATGCAAACACGAAGTACTCACCCCTGCTTGTGCCAGAAGGCGGGTCAACTCCATCACAGTGGTTTTGAGATTACAGAAAATAATGGCAGATTCGGGCTGATTCTGCTGCAGAATCCAGAGGAGTCCATTGAATTTGACCTCAGGAGTGGCTTCAAAAAAAATTTGTCGAATACTGCTAGCCGCTTGCTTTTCGGGTTCAATCGTTACTCTCGCCGGACGATTTTGGTAGGCCTGGCTAAGCGTTTCAATCTGAGCAGGAAAAGTAGCCGAAAATAAAACAGTCTGCCTATTTTTAGGAGTATTTCCTAATATCTTCTCCATATCTTCACGAAAGCCCATGTCCAGCATTCGATCCGCTTCATCTAAAACAAGAAAACTGATCTTTCTAAGGTCGAGAGTTTCTCGGTTCAAATGATCCAAAACGCGACCCGGGGTGCCCACTACAAGATGAACGCCCTTTTCAAGAGAACTGACCTGAGGAAACAAGGGATGCCCCCCAGAAAGGATCAGCACCTGAAGGCCAGAGTGATGGCGCCCTAGCTTTCGAACCTCCCGCGCGACTTGCATACACAGCTCACGCGTCGGACAAAGAATGAGGGCCTGCACATAGCGCTCACCGAGATTCAATTTCTGAAGGATCGGCAGGGTGAAAGCAGCAGTCTTGCCACTTCCGGTTTTAGATTGACCGATCAAATCCCTCCCCTCAAGAAGTACGGGAATGCTCTGGGCTTGAATGGGAGTCATCTCATCATACCCTAGCTCGGTCACCGCTTGAATGAGCGATGAAGAAAGCTCAAGAGCGGCAAAACTTTTTTTAGAAGCTAAATTCAACGGCTGAATCTTAGACTGAATCGAGGGCTGAGGGGTCTTGGTCAAAATTCTACTCTTTTCTTTGATTAGCCCACACATTACCACAGTTTGATGTAAGAATAAGAATGTGAGGAAATTAAATGAAACGTAGAAATTTCTGGGGAAGCCTACTGGTACTCATTCTAAATAGCTCCCTAACTTCGCCTTCTTACGCGAATCAGGATACGGGTACTCCTTCGAACCTGACTCCGAATCCAACTAAAATAACGTTTTATGGCCATGCAGCGTTTCGAATCACGACCCCGAATGGGAAAGTCCTCGTGATCGACCCTTGGCTCACAAATCCTTTGAACCCAGCGGCCAAAGGCCCTGACGAGGGAGAAAAAACCAAAACTGCCATCACCGCGATGGGTCCGGTCGACTTCATATTAGTGACTCATGGGCATTTCGACCATCTAGCGAATGCTGCTGATCTCGCAAAAAAAACGAAGGCCCACCTCGTTGCTAGTTTTGAACTCGGAACTAATATGGTCAGACTCCTGGGATTTCCTACCGAACTTGCGGGCATGGACACCCTAGGCAATATCGGAGGAGGAATCACCCTAGCCAACGGGGAGGTCCAGATCCATTTTGTACCCGCCGTGCACTCCAGCGGGATCGACCCAGAAACAAAGCAAAAAGGCAACGAGCCCATCGCTTACGGTGGAGCCCCCGTGGGATTCGTCATTTCAATTAAAAATGGGCCAACTCTTTACCATACGGGTGATACGGCCTATTTTTCAGATATGACACTCATCGGAAAACGTTTTCATCCTGACGTTGCACTCATGAACATCGGTGGGCACTTTGGCATGGAACCTTCTGAAGCTGCACAAGCCGCTCAATGGGTTCAAGCGAAACTGGTCATTCCTCATCACTACAAAACATTCCCCATCCTGACTCAGGACCCAAAACCGTTTTTTCGAGCACTTGAACAAAAAAAAATAAACTATAAGGAAATGCAGCCAGGTGAGACCCTGGAGTTTCAAGGGCATTTTCAAGAACACCCAGGACAACATGATGCCCACTGACCCAAAAACCAAACCAGTTGATAGCCTCTGGACATTCGCCATTGCGGTGGCCTTCGGTGGACCTTTGGCTCTTCCTCTTCTTTGGAGAAACCCACGTTTCTCGAAAAGAACCAAGCTCTGGGTCAGTCTCTTCGTCATCATCATGACCCTCGGCCTCGTCGGCACCTTCGGATTATCCCTCAAAAGTCTCACTGAATCCTACGACTCCCTTAAAGCCCTGGAAGACAAGACCATGACACCCTAGCCGCGATGACGGGTCAGGATTCATTGCGTCTGATTCGGATTTTAGGGCCTGACTTTAGAGACTTCTAGAAAATCCGATGTAGTTCATAGGAACAAAAGAAAATGACCTATGATCAATCGCGCAAGACAGGAGAGAACCTACTCAAATCCATTGATGATATTCACCAATGGGCCCGAGGAATTAGTGAAATCTCTTCAAAAACAGATCTTATCGCTCTGAATGCCTCAATTGAAGCCTCACGAAACGGCCAAGCCCACCCATGGCTTGCAGTTGTTTCTGATGAAGTTGCACTCCTATCAGAAAAGATTCAGAAGGCCTTGAGCGGCATTGAATCAGCCTGCAATGAATTACAAAAAAACGCCCAAGAAGTCATTCAAACTCATCGCGAAAAGGGTCCATCATGCTAAAGGAAGAGCCTACAAAAAAAAAGAGTTTCCTGACTTTTGACTTGGCTCGACCCCACTCTACTTTGACCTCAGCCTTGAACGTTCAAAATATTAAGGAGGTTGTAGAAGCAGGAACGATCTGCCCACTTCCAGAACTTTGCCCAGGAATTTTGGGAGTGTTTTCACTCCGAGGAAGTACGATTCCAGTTGCTGATATGGGTAAGCTCCTCTCCAGAAAAAAACCCTCAGTGAACTTCGCTGAGCGGTCTCGATTTATCATTGCTGAACTCCTCCATATTCAAATTGTAATTCCGGTACTTCGAACGGGTCGGATGATTCATTGCAATAACGCAGACTTTCTACTCCCACCTCCTGGAAGCAAAATGGAGAATACCCAACTCTTCTCGGGATTGATTCGCAAAGATTCTATTTTTATACCTGTACTCAACCTCGAAACCCTATTGGATCAGCTCGATCTAAAAGAATCAGAGGAAAGACCGATTCATTCTCAAACTTACCACAATCTGAGCGGGAAAAAGGCTCTCATTGTCGATGATTCGCGGACCATGCAAAAAAAACTCACTCAACTTTTCGAAAACCTAGGACTTCAAGCAGTCACAGCCTCCAACGGAATAGAAGCTTTGGCCCGCCTCGCTGAATCTGGACCTAAATATGACTTCATTTTCACTGATATCGACATGCCTCGCCTTGACGGACTCGCAATGGCAAAAAAAATCAAGGCGTTTCCGCAATGGCGGCAAATCCCGATTATTTTCAACTCCTCATTTCCAAGTTCCACTGCAACCCAAGACAAGAATTTTGATAAGTTGGCAGGTTATCTCATCAAACTCGACGAGCAAGAGATTATCCAACAGATCCAAAACATCTTTCCATCAGTTGGCCATCTGCCGCTTCCTACGTAGCCGAGCGGCCTAAAAAAACAAAAAAAAACGTAACTTTTGGCCACCTCACTCGTATCATTACAAACAAAATATGAATCACTTACTGCCTATTGGCCTCTACCAAAAACTGAGACGCATTGACCGAATCGTTCGTATTGGCTTGAATCAGATTCTGCCAAGAAACCTCACGATTCGATACATCGCTGCACTCATCGCTGTCGCTCTTCTGGCCGTATCAGGCCAACTCATCATTCAGGCATCGTTAGCGCGTCAGGGTGAGGACCAAAGAAAACTCAGAGCACTGGAAGGCCAAATTCGAGATAGTGAAAATCTAAGAAAAACCATCCTATCACTCAAGTTGGATTCAAAAACTCAGGAAACTAGAAGTAAAATAGAAATCATTGAATCCTTAGCGCTGCAATTTCAAAAGAATGACCAAACGCTAAAAATGAGTGACTCCGGCTCGACGATCCATTTTCAACCCTCTGCGGAGCTCACAACTGTCCTCGAAAAAATAGAATCCAACTTGAAAATGATTATCGAAAACTGCCATATTCTTAAAACAACTGTGGGCTTCCCTGCTGACATCAGATCAGAAGCGATCATTGTCAGTACATTAAATCAAGAATTTGAATATCGGTCCGCTCTCAAAGAAATGTCTAAGTACTTCAATCATCGACTCGAACAAAAAATTTTAGAGGCGAAACGAATTGAAATCTTTCTCTTACTGATCACCCTGGCAGTGTTAGTGATCGAGGCCCTTTATGTCTTCCGTCCTGGAGTTGAAAGCCTTTATGACGCCCTCCGGGTTCGATCTGAATTTCTAGGACGAATGGGCCATGAAATGCGAAATCCCATGAATTCAATTATGGGCATGACTAATTTGCTGATTGAAACTCCCCTCACTGACCAACAAAAAAAATACCTTTCTATTTTACAAAAATCGAGTCATGGACTTCTTGAAGTTCTCAATAATCTTCTAGATTTTTCTAACATTGAAGCGGGAACTCTGAAAATGGAGTCCATATCTTTTGATTTTTACAAACTCTTGGAACGATCTATTGACCTCGCCGTTTATGGAGCTCACTCGAACGGAATCGAACTTGTTTTAGACTTAAAAACCAACGTCCCCCTTAAAATTATTGGAGATCCAGGCCGACTTCAACAAATCCTGGTCAATCTTTTAGGCAATGCTGTTAAGTTTACGAAAAAAGGAGAAGTCGTCCTCAGGGTACAGCTTCAAAAAAGAATTGAAGAAATATGGATTGAATTTTCAGTCATTGACACTGGAATGGGCATTGATAAGAAAAAAATTGATCGAATATTTGATGCTTTCGTTCAAGAAGACTCGACCGTAAGGCGACGATTTGGAGGTACAGGGCTCGGCTTAAGTATTTCGAAAGACTTAGTCGTTCTGCTCGGTGGGAGTCTTTCCGTTGAAAGCCAGAAAAATATTGGCAGTCGATTTTTTTTCACATTACCTTTTGAATTATCCGAAACTACTACTATTGAAGACAACATTCGACAATTTAATCTTGGTACTTATGACGCATTTATTCTAGAACCGAATGAATCGATCTTCAAAACGCTATCGAGTTTGATTTTAGAAAGTGGA
>JANNCA010000074.1:0-3701 GCA_031386075.1 Oligoflexia bacterium | reverse complement strand
AGTCGTTGACACTGGTAGAGCCGCAACCCTCCAGATAGTCCGTTTGGTTAGTATTCAACGACTCCGTGTCTCGACTACCCGTTGTTTTCGTCGATGACTCAGCCTGAAGTCGTCGATGAGAAGAATTCAGAATAAATCCTTCAGGTCCAGTTAAGGAAGCTTCAAGCCCTACTAAATTGGAATATTCCTTAGAAATAGCGCAGGTGGGAGAATACTTTCCAGAGACCTGCAGACTCACTAGGTCACCGCGTCGGACCTTCATCATTCTTGGACCTTCCGGCCCTCTAACCGCGATCGCCGCTACGGGCAGATCATGGCCGGTTCGCTCAAAATGAGCATCCAGAGCGGAAATCTGGGTCGTGAATTCATCCACTGGAACCAAACTGCCTTGAGCAAATCGCCCGTGATAAGCTGGATTAGTCATTAAACTAGAGGAACGATTCACCAACTGGCTGAACGACTCTGACTCCTTTCGCAAAGCAGCCTGGAGTCCCTCTAAGTCCAACTGGGCCATTCTCATTTCATACCTGACGGTGTCGATCATCGACTCGGTACTTTTATTTCGAGCTTCGGTTTCATTTCCTGCCTGCATCGATTGAGCAATTTGAACTTTTGATTCGTGATAAGATCTCTTTTGCTTTTCCAAGAATGAAGCTAGTGAAGAAAGACCCTGATTCACCTTGAGCATCTCCTCCGAAGTAAATGGACCTAAGAACTCTTTTTCTCGATGGGAAAACTGATGATTTTTCGTAAAGGTACCCACCAATCTCTGTGATTCTTGCATGAGAGACACAAGTGGATAAGCTAAGGGTTCAAATTGTTCAACATCCGCATCTTGAATAGGAATCACTTGATTCATCATCCCAACTCGTAAGGCCTCAACCAGCTTAGCGTGGTCACTCAATATTTGACTAAAAATAAGATGAGGCTGCCCTCTGAGTAATGCCAAAGGCACTTGCCAATCTGCAGCTTGAAGATCTGAATGACTCAGAAGCGAAGTCAATTTAAACACAGCAAAGACTTGTGAACCCTCAAGCTCCCGATTGTGGCATCCCGACTGAAGCGAACAGCCGAGATCCGCCATTGACATAAAAAATTTTGCCCGCTCCAAAATAGAATTCATCGCTAGTGTCGTGAAATGAATGAGGGATACAGGGCCTGGATGAGGCTGTTCGTAAAGCTTCTTAGTAATCAAAGCATAAGGAATTTCTTTTTCAAAAAAAGCCTGGCTAGCAGTGGCATCGAAATTTCCGAGTCTATTTTTCATCCCATTAAATAGGGATTGAGCCATATTTCCATGAATTTGATGAAGATCATGAGTCAGCCTTTGATAGAGCGGTTCTAGACCTTTATGACGAATCAACTCTTCGTTCAAATAAAGAGAATCCCGAGTTTGATTTTCAAAAAAAGAAAGAAGCTCCAATGCACTTGTCAATCTCTCGTCCAACACGTCAGGAGTAGGTGCAGAAAAAGTCCAGTCAAAGTAGGAAATCAAATTATCTCGAATGAGATCAATCGTCTCACCAGCGAATGAGTCTTTACACTCAATATTTTCAATCTGATTCCACTGATCTCTGAGAGAGATCAGACAGTGATTCTGGAGGCTCGGATCTAAGGTCATTTGCATGGGGTCCTTGAGTGAACAAGTCCCCATCTGATTGAGCAAGTTTTCGACTTTAGGCCTATCTGCCCGACTACAAGATCTCGTCAGGCTAACGATGGCCAGGCGCGAGCCTGTGGTTGCCTCCCGAATCAGATTGGACGCAAAATGGGCAATTCGATTAATGGCTTCCGCTCCAGGAGCATTCATAGCTCTCGCTTCACGGATTGCACAGCTTGACAGAACCAAAATAAAAACTGGGACTAAACTATAAGATGACAAAAACTGATTTATTTTTTTATTTTTCATTTAAAATTCGTATTTTCTTTTATTTTTTTTACTCTAAGGATGGACGATTCTTATCTGGTCGCCCACTTTAAATTCAAATTCGTCTTCGTCGCAAATCCCATCGAAAAACCATTGCGCACGAACTCTGATCTTCCCTCGATTGAGAAGGTTCAAACGTCCATTGTCCATCCTTACCTCGTAAGGAAGTGTCCCATTCTCAATCGAAAAGCTGTCGGTAAGAACGGTACTATTAAAATTGAAGCGAACAGGAATTCCCGGGCGTTCTAAAGCGGGGCGGCAATCGTCACTCAGGGAACAAAAATCCCGAATTTTAAAACTAAACTGATTCAACTGAACGAGATTGTAGCTACCCGTATCTTCTCCTTTACGGATTTGATCTTCAGTCAGTCCGGGCTGCAACAGATCTCCATCATCGCCGTCCAAGGCAAAAACTTGGATATTCAAAAGGGTTCTGTTGAGAATATTCTCTTTTTTTTGCCCTATAAAAGAAGTCGCCAAACGAATTGACACTGGCCATTCAATTCGAACCCGACCTGATGCCGCCTGATGAACATAACGTGTCGTTTGAAGGTATCCGGCCCTACGTGCAGGCTCATCACAACTCAGACTCGTCTTCCACTTCCCAGTGGGCGAGCGAAGCAAATAATGCTGAACATACTCTGCTTGTGTCTTGAATCGTTTGAGTCCCTGCATATCTGAAAACTGAGAGGTCAACCAGGGATTAAAAATATGATAAATAGGCCTCGGAGGCTGAGGCCAAGATTGAGAATCAGCTGAGAATACATTCCCACTGAAGGCCAGAAAAATGGAAAACAAATAGAAAAAAAGATTTTTGAATTTCAAATCGAACCAATATTCTTGAATATAAATCTTCATAGTTGACTCCCACTACTCAGCCTTGATGATGTATCTCACCGCTAGGCTCGGCGGAGAAATGTCAAATGCATCCTGGTTGAGACCTATGCCTCCGTCAGTCAGTATCGTGTGAGTGTGATTATCTGATTGACCTTGGGTGGTGAAAGTATGTGTATGTTCGCCCCCGTTTGAGATGGATCCTTGCAATGGCTGAGAATTCCACTCATGTCCTGATCCTCGACTGGCACCGCTTCCGCCATTATCTTTGGTCGTTCCCAGGGTCAACTCACTTATGCCATGAGAATGGGTTCCACTGGATTCGGTTGTCCCATTATGAGTATGGTTCTTATCATTATAGGAAGACTCCCCATTATAGGAAGACTCCCCATTATGCCTGTGTTGGGGCAAATTAGCTGCAGTCAAAATCTGAGAGATGGATCCAAACTTTTGTCCCAAAGGCCGATTTTCATCCTTTCCGACAGGCGCTCGCCCCTTCAGATCTGGAAGGTAAAAGGTCAATTGGTGCCCAGACTCAGCAGAGTCCGATTGCTCGTCGGCAGGAGAAAAGGTTCGACCTATCACCTCAAAAAGCATAGGTAAATCGTTTTTATTCACCTGGGAGCCATCACAAAGGCGATATCCAGAGGGGATGTTTCCAGCTCCTGCAAAAGGCATAATTGTACCAATGGGAATTGCATTCTTCACTTCTCTACTGAGTGTTTTCATTTGAGAATAGATCTTATCGAGGCAATGACGATTACAACCCTCTCGTGCAAGAGCGAGATTTACCCAGCCAAGGCTAATCGAGTAAAATGCAAACACTGTAAAGACTAGAAATACATCTTTTTTTATTTTTATCATAAAATTTTAATTGTTTTAATAGAATTATTCTTTTTTGTCTATTTAAATCTATAAAAAAAATATATAAATAACAGCA
>JANNCA010000293.1:0-2166 GCA_031386075.1 Oligoflexia bacterium | reverse complement strand
CGGACCTTTCGATGGGCTGAGAGAGGCTTGAAAGTTCCTCTCAAGGATCATCAGTCTCGATTTGGAATTATTCAGGGGGGACTCTACGAGGATTTGAGAGTTCGTTCCGCTCAGGAGATCGGATCTTTACCGTTTGATGGTTTTGCAATCGGAGGTCTTTCTATTGGCGAGACTCCCGAGTTGATGCAAAAAATGGCTTATTTCACAGCCCCCCTTCTTCCGAAGGATCGCCCTCGATATTTGATGGGAGTTGGAAGACCAGAGGATCTAGTCGAGGGAGTGAGAGCTGGAATTGACATGTTTGATTGTGTGATGCCTTCGAGAAATGCTAGAAATGGCCAGCTATTTACGAGTCGTGGAAAAATAAACATAAAAAACGCCCAATATGCAGATGCTAATGAGCCCTTGGATCCAGAGTGTTCTTGCGAAACCTGCACCCATTATAGCAGGGCCTATTTGCGGCATCTCTTTGTGAGTCGGGAGCTTCTGTCGGCGCGATTGAACACGATTCATAACCTGACCTATTATATCCACCTCATGAAGCAGATGAGAGAAGCCCTTCTGCAGGGGAGTTTTGAGGACTGGACTCAAACTTTCTATCGAAATCGGGGAAGTGATGTGCGATGAATTGAGTCATGATTAAAATAAACCGGGTAAAAGCTTTCTTCTTTCTTATTAGTGTAGCTTATTTGTCTGTTTTTGGGGCATTGGCTTTGGCCGATGGACCGGCTGTACCGGCAGGAACTTCCGCGCCTGTAAGTGGAGCTCCTGCGACTGGGTTTGGACAGCAGCCGGGTGGGTTGATGGCTTTTGCTCCCTTTCTTTTGATGTTCGGAGTCGTCTATTTCCTCATGTTGCGGCCGCAGCAAAAGAAGGTCCGAGAGCAGCAAGAGATGATCACAGCCTTGAAGCATGGAGATGAGGTGGTCACGGCTTCTGGACTTATTGGTAAAGTGACCGGAATTACTGAAAAAGTAGTGACCGTAGAAGTGGCTGATAATGTCCGAGTTAAGATGATGAAGAGTCAGGTTTCTCAAGTGATTAAGGGCTCAATTAAGGATCTAGCCTAGCTTCAATGCAATCATTACCCCATCCAGCGCAAGGAAAGCGGTCACAGGGAACCTGGCAATTGAGGGGGCGCCTGAACTCCAGTTTGGGTTCAAGTCTGGAAGACCCCGAATCTGAAAAGCACCTTTCCGAGCGAATTCTTCTTTTGCAGGGCGAAACCGGGCTGTCAGCTGCCACCCTTCGAGTTTGTGTGCTCAGAGGCCTAGATTCGGCTCAATTGATTCAAGACTTTCTGTCGCCCCGGTTTGACGGGTTGAAGAGTCCGTTTACCCTCAAAGATATGGAGGTCGCTGTAGAGCGTCTGATTCTAGCCAAGGAGAAGGGCGAGACGATTCGAATCTTTGGTGACTACGACGTTGATGGAACTGCAGGAGCCGCGCTTTTATCTTGGGTCTTCCGAGAGCTGGGCTTTCGATATGAAGCGAGGCAGCCCAATCGATTTAAAGACGGATATGGTTTGAATCCGGGTGCCGTCGATGAAGCCGTTCGAGATGGGGCAAAAGTTCTCGTTACGGTAGATTGTGGGATTTCAAGTTTTATTGCTGCCGTTAGAGCGAGGGAGCTGGGAATTGATTTGATCGTGATTGATCATCATCAAATAGATCCAGTCCAGGGACTGCCTCTGGCTTATGCCATTGTGAATCCTCAGCGAACGGATTGCGAAAGTGGTTTGAAGCAACTTTGCGGTTGTGGATTGGCTTTTTATTTGGCGATGGCTCTGAGGTCACGGGCGCGAGATCGAGGGTGGTTCGAGCTGAGGCCGGAGCCCAACCTGAAGCAGCACTTAGATTTAGTGGTCATGGCGACAGCTGCAGATATGGTCCCTCTGACGGGCGACAATCATATTCTTGTGAAGTACGGCCTCGAAGTCCTCAAGTTTTCAAAAAAACCGGGCGTAAAAGCCTTGCTCGAAGCAGCTGGATTAGCCTCAAGAGATCTCAGTCCTTCTCATTTGGGTTTTGTTTTGGGTCCTAGAATCAATGCTTCTGGAAGAATGGATTCCGCCAGTATTGCTTTGGAGCTCCTGACGACGGTCGATGCTTCCCGGGCTATGGAATTAGCTCTCACCCTAGAGCAGTTGAATCAAGAGAGAGCCAC
>JANNCA010000262.1:0-3431 GCA_031386075.1 Oligoflexia bacterium | reverse complement strand
AGGGCGCAAATAATTCTGGAGACTTCACTCCCAACTTTGAGTTTTAGGTAATCTGTCGGAGTCTTATTGAATTTTCCTGGCGCAAATAATCTATGAGATTCTGTTCCAATTACTTTGAGAGATAACACTTGGCAACGCGGTTATAGTAGGGCGCTAGGATCACCACAAACAAATAAGTGGGTAGAAATACTCCCAGTGCAGCACTCACACTTCCCGCAAGGCCAGCGACCAGATACCCAATAAACGCTATGGTGATTACCACCGGACCAGGCGTAATCATAGCCACTGCAACCGCATCTAGAAATTGCTTTTCTGTGAGCCAATGAAAGGGAATGACAACCCCTCCATGAAGAAAGGGAACAATGGCTAAACCGCTCCCAAATACAAAGGCTCCGGCCTTAGCGAAATATAAGAAAATCTGGATCAATTGGCCTGAGAATGCAGGTCCCGATATTCCGGTCATCATCCAGGTCGGAAATAGGAAAGCCAGAGAAGATTTTCTCTTTATCTTTAATCCTCCTTTGGCAACGACTGCCAGAATTCCAGAGGCTACAAAGATCCACAGTATTTCTTCCTGCGCCCAAAAGGTAAGGACCGCGTTAAAGAGTCCAATGAATGCTAGAAAGCGATCTTGCGCCAGGTTCTTCTTGACCAACTTAATTGCACTTTGGCCCATAATCGCAATCAGTGCGGCGCCAATTCCATAAAAGAGTCCTTGGAGCCACGGTAGGTTTCCGTATCGACAATAAAGTTCTGCAATGAGTAGGACAATGAGAAAAGAGGGTATAATGAACGCAAATCCAACTAGAGTGGCTCCGAGCAATCCGTACCGAACCCAGCCCAAATAAATGGCTAGTTGTGCAGCCAAAGGGCCAGGAGCCAACTGCGCGAGAGTCAGACCTTCAGAATACTCCTCTTTTGAGATCCATTTTCGAGATTCAACAAGGTCAGTCTGCATATGTCCCACTAGAACAAGAGGGCCACCAAACCCAAAGGTGCCCAAATGCAAAAAGTATAAAAGAAAATCTCGAAGGGAGCCGACCCTCTTAGCTCTCATGAATTAACTCTTTTTCTCGGTGTGTTTCGCTTTATGATGGGTGTTAGATACTCGACTTCCTCCTGATTGAGTATCCAAAGCAGATTTAACACTACGAGCTAGTTCTACAGCTTTTGCTTTTCCCCAATAGTGTAGAAAAAGAACTCTTGGAGTTTCTTCGGTCATGTGATGGTGAATGGCAACAATATTAATATTCGATTCTCGAAGAGATTTTAGTACCCCTTGTAGGTCTCCCTCATAAACAGCAAAATCTCCGTCCACCACTGCATTGTCATCGGTTCCAGCAAATGCTGCCCAAGTATTCACACCCATATCTTTGCCGACATCACAGCCACAGGCCATCTTAGTTTTTAGACCGATGGTGACTTTATACATCCCTTCTTTTGCTTCACCTGATCCCACCGATCCCAAGACATCTTCAATGGACTTCGGAGTGATGGAGCTTTTTTCAGGAAGTGAATTTCCACTAAATGAGTTGGTTGGAGTAGGTTTCGCGGTCCTTATTTCCTTCACTCTATCGAGTGCCTTCCGAACTCCGTTTGCCAGCTTATCGGTCGTTCCTTCTCCATAGATGTGCATGAAATAAACCTTTGGTTCATCGTAGAAAAAATGATTATGAAGAGCTGTCACGGCAAGGCCACTATCGAAAGCAGCGCTCATCACTGGATTAACTTCATCCTGAAACAAAACCAAATCACCCATCACCATTTTGTCGTTTTCTTTGCCCTTGGTAAATGCCGCCCAAGAGGTAAGCCCCATAAAAGGTGGCATGGTCCATTGATCTACTGAGATCTTAATATCGTTTCTGGGCTGAGTTACTTTAAAAACGTTCCCTTGGCTATTCAGTTTTCCTTTTAATCCTGTGAGTTGTTCAATTTTTGCTGAATCCAGAGTAGGATCTCCGGCACCTAAAGCAGAAGTTAAGATGAGCAGATTAAATCCGGCCAGCATAGACGGTTTGAGTCGAGTTGATAAATGAATCATTGAGTTTCTCCTTCAGTACTTATTTGTCATAACGTTTAAGGTCTCGAAGTCAGTTTCTTCAGAGCTGCTGAGGTGCTCATAATTCGGCGAATAGCCCCATCATCATCCTCATCGTAGATGTCGCCCATGACCTCTTCTAAAATGTCTTCCATCGTCACAATGCCTACCGTCATTTGTCCTCGGAAAACTATACTTAAGTGGCTTCGTGTTTCCTGCATCTGACGAAACGCTCTAAGTAAAGAATCATTTTCTTGAACTTGTACTAGGGGTCTTACAATTTTTCGCCAATCAGGTTCGTCTATTTTTTTGAGAGCCATGAACTCTTTTGTATTGAGAATGCCAATCAATCGTTCATTTTCTACTACTGGAAGGCGGGTGTGGCCAGACGTGAGAGCTATTGTTTCAACTTGTTGTATTGGGAATCGAGTATCGACTGATATGACCTGATCCCAAGGAAGAAAGATGTCTTTGATTTTCTTTTTCTCAACTCCCACTAAATTCAAGACATACTGTCTGGTCGGCCCTGAGAGCTGATCGAGTTCGACGGTGTTATCTGAAACTGAAGTTTCTTGTTTTGATTTTGGGAAAAACCTCTGAAGAATTTTCTTCGTAGACCACTCCAGAATGTTGACTATAGGGGCCAGGATACTGTCAAAGAAGACAAGCCAATGAGCAGACATAAGAACAATTTTAATAGGATTTCTCAATGCGAGTGCCTTAGGAACAAGCTCTCCTACAACCACATTTAAGTAAGTATAAGGAATGACTACCAACAGAATTGAAATTAATTCCGTCGTACCTTCACTCAGTCCGAAGCGAGTCTTTAAGAGAGGATCAAGCGTTTCCTCTGCTCCAGCTCCTCCAACGGCAGCTCCAATTGCCCCTACTAATGTAATTCCAACCTGAATGACGGAGAGAGTGCGTTCTGGATTTTCTCTTAACGAAAGTATGCTCAGTGCTCCCTTGTTTCCCGATTTGGCTAATTCCCGCAAACGAGGTTTTCCCACTGTTACAAAGGCCATCTCAGTCCCTGCAAGAATGGCATTCAAGAGGAGGCATACCGCGATAATACCTAGTTCAAACATGAGTTCCCCTGCTGTGAATTCCGACCCCTATCCATGGGAATGTCGATGATGAATATCGGGCCAGTGTGGGTGGACATGGCCCAAAGTCTTGTGGGTATGAACGTGATCATGGGGTTCTGGGCCTTCTGTTCCATCATGACTGTGTTGGTGGTGTTCATCGTGGACATGCTTATGCCCATGGGTCATCTCTGAATGGGTGTGAAGGTGGGAATGAAGCTCATGATAGAGCGTCCACACCCCAGCAGCCATCATTCCAGCCGCTGCCCAATGCTGGAGAGGCGGGTTTTCTCCCAGAAAGAGTAAAG
>JANNCA010000047.1:0-1895 GCA_031386075.1 Oligoflexia bacterium | reverse complement strand
GGGTTTATTGGTGGCATGGATATTCCGTTGATTCGACGCTTTGAAAAAGGATTTGAAGCAGGCGCCAAATACGGTCATCCCAAGATCAGAGTTTTGTCTAATTATATAGGAATGACAGCAGATGCCTGGAATAATCCGGCTCGAGCAAAAGAGTTAGCCGTTTCACAATATGATTCAGGTGCAGATGTTATTTTTAGTGCAGCTGGAGCTTCGGGAACAGGACTCTTTGACGCAGCTGAGGAAAAGAAGAAATTAGCCATTGGGGTTGATTCTAATCAAAATTGGGTTAAGCCCGGTTATATTTTAACAAGCATGATAAAACAGGTAGATCATGCAGTGTTTACCGCATGTAAAGAAATGATCGAAGGAAAATTTTCAGGCGGCGTCCAACATTTTGGACTCGCTAATCATGGAGTTGATTATACAATCGATGCATACAATGATAAATTATTGCCGCTCGCTGTGAGAAAGCACGCAGATGAACTCAAACGCAAGGTCATTTCTGGAGAAATTCGGGTTCCAGATTTTTATGATCATAAAAGGTCCATTAAATAGAAAATGACACTAGCCGTAGAATTCCGAGATTTGAATAAGTCTTTTCAGGGAGTCAGGGCAAATTATGATATTTGCTTAAAGATTGAAAAGGGCAGTATTCATGCGATTATTGGGGAGAATGGTGCGGGTAAATCGACTGCCATGAAGCTTCTTTATGGCACTTATCCACCCGACTCAGGAAGTATTTATATTGATGGAAAACTGTGGGCAGGAAGGGGAAAGCCTTGGTCATCTCCTTCGGATGCGATTCAGAGTGGAATCGGAATGGTTCATCAGCATTTTATGCTGGGTGGGCCTCACACTGTTCTTGAAAATATTCTTTTAGGTGTTGAGCCTTCATTTAAACATTGGAATTGGCTGCCCCGCAGTTTGAGGCCTATTGATCGACAGGGAGCAAGAGAAAAACTTGAAAGTCTTTCTGCGCAATATGGGTTTAGAGTTAATTTAGATTCAAAAGTTGAAAAATTGTCTGTTGGAGTCCAGCAGAGAATCGAAATTTTAAAACTTCTTTATAGAGATGCAAAAATTTTAATTTTGGATGAGCCGACCGCTGTTTTGACTCCACAGGAAACGGTTGAGTTGTTTGAGAACCTAAAAAAGCTTTGTAAACAGGGCAAAACCGTTTTGATCATTACTCATAAGCTCAAAGAAGTGATGAATTTAGCCGATCGAGTTACTGTTTTTCGAGCAGGAGCTGTCGTAGGAGAGCGTGAAATTCGTGACACAAAACTGGAGGAATTGGCCTCGCTGATGGTTGGAAGAAAGGTCAATTTAAATCAAGAAACTCCTCCTCGCCCCGTTCTCAAGGGGCCCGTTCTCGAGATGATTCAGGTTTCGGCTACTGTGAGTCGAAGTCTTCATGACATTGATTTGACTGTCAACGCTGGTGAAATTGTAGGTATTTCAGGTGTAGAGGGGAATGGGCAGGCGGATCTGATTCAGTTGATTTTGCACCCTCGAGATTTTGCTCAGAAGATGTCTGGCACTATTCGCCTTTCGGGCGAAGATATTCGGCATCTTCACACTCATCAAGTTAAGGATTTAGGGATGGGTGTGATTCCTGATGATCGGATTCGGGATGGGCTTTTATTAGAACGACCTTTGCGGGATAATTTTCTTTTGGGCCTGCAGCGTAAAGTTCCGTTTAATCGTAGGGGACTTATTTCTTATCGCTATTTAGAATCAGCAGCAACTGCGGCGTTGGCTGAATATGATATACGTCCCAGGTCGACTGAAGTTCGCTCTGGTGCACTTTCAGGCGGCAATCAGCAGAAGTTAGTAATAGCGAGAGAGTTTAAATATTCTCCCAAGTTCGTTATAGCTTCACAGCCGACCCGTGG
>JANNCA010000063.1:0-1998 GCA_031386075.1 Oligoflexia bacterium | reverse complement strand
CTGAGTTTGGCCACTTGGGGAGGGGCACAGGCTTTGGGCTTGGGTGACAAAATAGGGAGTCTTGAAGTTGGAAAGCAGGCCGATTTAATTATCCTGAATCTTCAACAGCCCAATTTGCAGCCCCTTTATGAACTTGCGAGCCAGCTTGTCTATGCAGCCAGCGGACAGGAGGTCGAGACAGTGATCTGTGATGGGCGCGTGCTTTATGATGAAGGAACTTATTTGCATGCAGATGTAGAATTGATTTATGATCGAGTTCGGGATTATCAGGGGCGGGTGCAGTCCTCGATCGTTTAGAAAAACTACATGACCCCAATCAACACCCTAAAGGAGTGTCCTCACCTATGAGATCGTCTAAAAGATTACGGATATTAGGTTGGATGGGAGGATTCCTAGGGTGGATCGGACTCAGTTTATGGGCAGAGCCCACTGTTTTGGCCTGGGAGGTTTTGCCCGCCCAACCTCCGATTCCGGCCAATAATTTAATGTCTCCTGCGAAGATTGAGTTGGGGAAGAAGCTTTTCTTCGATTCTCGTCTCTCTAAAACGGGTCAGGTTTCCTGCAACAGCTGTCACAATGTTATGGGGAGTGGGACAGACAATAAGCCTGTCTCAAATGGCGTGAGTGGCCTCAAGGGCGGTCGTAACTCTCCGACGGTTTGGAATTCTGCTTTTTGGAGCGTTCAGTTTTGGGATGGCCGGGCCAAAACTCTCGAGGAACAGGCTAAAGGTCCCATGACCAATCCCGTAGAAATGGGCATGGAGAATCATCAAGCTGTGGTTTCCCGACTCACAAGTGATCTGAGCTATGTCAAAGCGTTTCAGGAGGTCTTCATGGAAAAAGATTCTCTGACGATTGATCATGCAGTCCAGGCCATTGCTGCGTATGAGCGGACTTTGATTACACCAGACAGTCCTTTTGATCTCTACCTCAAGGGGGCTCAAGCAGCTCTCAAGCCGGCTGCTCTGAGGGGAATGAGCTTGGTCAAAACGGTGGGTTGTATTGCTTGTCACAGTGGTCCTCATTTTAATGGTCCAGCTGTACCCGATGGCTTCTATATGAAGTTTCCATTAATTGCTGGTTCTGAGTATGACAAAAAATATGCATTGACTGAAGATTTGGGCCGCTACCAGGTGACTAAAAATGATGCGGATAAAAATTTATGGAGGGTGCCTTCTTGGCGCAATGTCGAACTCACTGCACCCTATTTCCATAACGGAAAGGTGAAGACCTTAGGAGAAGCCGTTCGGGTGATGGCGAAAACCCAGTTGGGAAAAACCTTGAAGAGCTCTGAGGTCGATGACATTGTAGCGTTCCTGAAAAGCTTGACCGGAAAGAGACCTCCGCAATAGATAGAAAGGGAATTCGATCATGGCTCTGACCTATTCTGTACCCGTCCATCTGGGGTCTACTGCCCCTGATTTTTTATTGACAGGTGTCGATGACAAAAATTATCAACTCAGCGATTTTGACTCAGCTCGTGTTTTAGTCGTCGCATTTATCTGTAATCACTGCCCTTATGTGATTGCGACTCAGGGGAGAGTCAATCGATTGGCCCAGGAATATTCTAAAAAAGGAGTTGCCTGGATTGGGATTAGCTCGAATGATGCGACAAACTATCCTCAAGACGGCTTCGAAGCCATGAAGGCTAGATCGAAGGAACAAAACTTTTCCTTTCCTTATCTTTACGATGACACTCAAGCGGTCGCTCGGGCCTTTGGGGCTGTCTGTACGCCAGAGTTCTTTGTTTATGGGCAGGAAGCTGGCTCATTGGCACCGAGCGCCCTTAGGGCACTGAAATACCAGGGGCGCTTGGATGATCATTGGCAGGATGAAAAGCACGTGACGCATTCAGACTTGGCACTCGCCCTAGATCGAATTCTTATGGGTCAGAACCCCGATTCGGATCAAAAGCCTGCTCTGGGTTGCAGCATTAAGTGGCGCATTCATCGTTAGGACTCCTTGCTAGTAAAGGATTGGGGGCACTACCCCTTGGTG
>JANNCA010000055.1:0-2382 GCA_031386075.1 Oligoflexia bacterium | reverse complement strand
GACGGCCACCTCACCGCCCCCGAAACCCTAAGCCTGCGCCAATCCCTCCGCCTCGCCGCCGCCCTGCGCGCAGGCTTCACGGACCTGATCCGCACCGCCCTGGACCAATCCCACACCAAAACGCCTGAGGGCAACTGGACCCTCCTCCTCCCCATCCTGGACGAGGCCGAACAAAGCCTGAAAGACCCCACCCCCTACCGCCCCGGCCGCCCCAGACGCCTAATAACCCCCCGCCGAGGCCTGACCGTGCGGCGGGAATTGGCGGCAGAAGGCTGGCTGCTAAGGTTCACCGGACCAGAGGCGACGGGCATGCTGATGGAGACGGTGATGGACGAGGTGGAGCGGATGGTGGGGAGGTGAGGGGTGTTTAATGATTTGAGGCCCGGATCATTTCAACCAAACCGATAACCTTAGTCTTTAGGTCAAGTATCTCAAGGTTTGGGGGATTGTTGCAAATGATCTTTGCAATTCTCACCTTGTCTATGATCTTCTCTGTCAGAACACCATTGTCTGTCAAAGCTACTTGTCCTGCTGTCAGCTTTTTCAAGACTTTTGCGTTTTTTCGCTCAAAATAGAGCGCGTGCTCATATTTCCCACCATTGGTAGGTTTATCATACTCTTTCGGATAACACGCCTTAACTGCAGCTTGTAGTTCTTCATATGCTATGTAGTTTTCGATTTCTCGTCCTTTTGTTATCCAGCAAAATCCTTTTTTATTATCAAAGCCATCTCGAATTCGGCATTTTGTTGAGTTCAAAGGCGCTTTCGGACCATTTCTATCGCTGTCAATCAAAATTGCGCTGTTCTGATTTAGCGACCTGAGATTGATGAATTCTGCTAACTCATCTGGGTCTGGCGTCAAATGACTTAGTAATCTTCCTCCATAAAACATTATTGAGTAATGGATACCTTCAGTCAGGTCTCCATCAATCGCTTTAATCCAATGATTCAAATATATACGATCCGAAGGACCTTCGACCCAAATCACTGCATTTGCCTGAATTATATCCGATGCCTTATAGCCAAGGTCCACACATATCTCGTATCGCTCAGATCGCAACTCAGTGCGTTTTATTCTGGTATGGCTCCCATCATTTGTAACATGAAAAATGGAGGACTCCGGCACATCTATGAAACTTGCTGAGTGGGTCGCTATAAAATATTGATTATTTGTATTCTCGCGTAAGTATCGCATCAGCTTTCGCTGAAGAATGGGATGAAGGTGTAGTTCCGGCTCCTCAATACAGATTATTTGATCTCTATAAATAGTGCACAGAGAAGCTATGATTATTACTTGATGAATCCCTGTCCCAAGGGACGAAAGTGGTAGCACTTTACCGTCCATCTGGATTAAAATGTGTTCTAGGTTGTGAGGAATCTCGATCTGTGCATCCGGCCTGTCTGTCACGGTCTGCAGGAATTTGTTGATCCTGTTAAAAATCTCTTTTTCTTCTTGCTTATCATGATCTGGCCGTTGAGCCTCGGAAAGACGCCTTATTAGCCCGCTTCCGCTTAGATCGGCTAGAACAGAATCTTTTGGACCAATTTTTCGGAAGCTTGGGATCAAATGTGTTTCAGGAATTGCAATTCTTATACTACTTTTTACTGCGTTAAGAGTATCAGGAATCCAATGTTGCTCCAGTGAGCCTCCTGATTGACCGGTAAGTTGGTTCCATATCTTCCTCCAATAATCCAAAGGAAAAATCTCTTTCAAAGCTTGAATATCGCAATCAAAAGTAATCGGATCGGCTGCATTTGGCCTCGTTGGAAAAACCCATAAATGAGATTTAACTGAAACATGCTTGTAAATGCCTCTAAAGAATACTTCAAATTCTGCTGATGACATCGAGGTTGAAAATCGATCTTCGAGGCACTTTTGGAAGGATTCTTCACTTATGCCAATTTTAACCTGACAATTACCACTTTTCGAGCCTCTATGAGTATCAGTTGACGAGAGAGAAGTGATATCAGTCTTGGTTGACGAAAAAGGTAAATGATTGCAAATAAAAGACAAAACAGTCGATTTTCCAGAGTTATTTGCGCCAATGAAGAAGTTAAACTTTGTGAAAGGTCCAATAAATTGAGTTTCCTCACCAATTCCACGGTAAAAACGCAGGGATAAAGCTTCCAATTTCTCGTTCAATTAACACTCCAAGTGCTAGCTTTCAAAGGTTTAAGTATCCCTTGTTTGCCCACACAGGTCAAGCGAGCCGTAGGGTGGGTGAAACCCACGCTATTCTAGTCGAATTTCATGTGCTTATCCGGCATGACGATCATTCAATTCCAAGGTCTTTCCAAACCTTCGCCGCCGGAATGCCAAGCCCCGCATCCAACTCCGCCGTGCCCACCGCAATTTCATCCGCCAGCCACGCATCATAGCCC
>JANNCA010000051.1:0-4272 GCA_031386075.1 Oligoflexia bacterium | reverse complement strand
CGCTGGCCATCTCAAGGACTCAGCCGATCAACTCCTCAGCATTACTCGTCAGAGTAAGCTGGTTCGAACACGCGATCCGGAGGATGTAGCGCTTCGGATTGAGACGAAAAACCAGCAATTGAATCAACAAAATCAACAGGTATCCGAACTTCAATCAGAATCTGAAATGAATCAAAGATTTCGAGAAATCAGTTCTAGCTTTAGCCCTAACGAGGCAACGATCGTGAGGACAGATAATAAAATCCTAATTCGATTGAAGGGGTTACATTTTCAAGTTGCTGGAACTAATATCGAATCTCAAGATTTTCCCCTTCTCAATAAAGTAGGAAAAGCCTTACAGGAATACAAAGGTAAACCTATTATAATTGAAGGACATACAGACTCTTCTGGATCTGAAAATGCCAATCGTGAGCTTTCTCAAAAAAGGGCAGGCGCCATCAAAGATTATCTAGTAGCGAATAAATCTGTGCCGGAGACGGACGTTAAAGTAGAAGGAAAAGGGTTTGCTTCACCGATATCGTCCAATCGGACTAAAGAAGGTCGAGCAGAAAATAGAAGGGTGGATATTATCATTCAGACTCAAGTCTAAGGGGAACTCTATTGAGGCCTGAGTTTGCTATGACGCATCCCTTAGGGAAATAAATACTTAGACCTAAGCCCACATCGTAGTCAATTGGTAAGTCCCCTTTTAGTAATAAGGTAGCACTTCACTCTCCTCGTGCTTGCGCTTCAAAAGCCCATGTGACGGAACACCACCCATATGATCCAAGCGAACCAGTTCATTCGCAGCGCGTTGAACTGGTTCGAATTGCACTCATCAGAACTCCATCTGGGCCGATCGTCTGTGGATTAGCTGCCTTCCAACTGAATTACACGCTCGAAGTTGTGATCAACTGATTGGTGAGCTAAGCAAGCAACATCTGCTTGTCACCCAGTTTGGGACTAAAATTCTGATGCATCAACGTGAAAAAAGGGCAATCGCAGCCTGACGTCTCGATGATGTTCTGTTTAATATAATTATTGTGTAGATCTGAATCAAAAATTAGAATCTCAGGACGCGAAATCAGATGAAGATTACCTTGACGCACCCAATTCATAAGATGAATAAACGCAGTTTTGTTATTTCTATTTTTTAAAAAATATGAAAGCAGCGTTTGTTCAAATAAAAAAACTGGGTAAATTTTAGCATGTGCCTCTTTTAGTGCCTCGACTAAGAGGCGGGCGAACTCTGTTGAGTCTTTTTTTATTCTATTCTGTTCAAAGTTTAAAGCCGTACACAGGAGGCAGGTACTCTGACTCTGGTGTAATGAGTTCATGGATTCCCTTTAGATCGTAGTGCGAGATTTCTGGACCTTGTCAGCAAGAGTGTAAATAGAAAGTAGGTTTTCCAATCAAATTGTTCAAAAATATCAAAGTTAGTCTCTGTATTGAGTTAGAGTAGAGTCTTGGCTTTTTGATACCAACTCATCAAGCTTAACGTTATGATATCCTCATGACCCACATGAAGAAACTTTATTTATTCCGCCACGGTCAAACGGACTGGAACTTACAAGAAAGATTTCAAGGACATTTAGATATCCCATTGAACTCTACCGGGAAAACCCAAGCCCGTCAGATAGTCCCTGCGCTCATCCAATGGGGTATTGAAGTCATTCTCAGTAGCGATTTATTGAGAGCACGTGAAACAGCTGAAATCATCGCTGAATCCATGGGCATTCCCGTTTTTCAAGATTTGGGACTTCGAGAGGCGCACTTAGGAGGTGCCCAGGGTATGACAAAATTAGAGATGGAAAAAAAATTTGGAAAAGGACTCCTTCAGCGCTGGAGATCCTCCAAGGTGCAGGATGCTGATATATCCTTTCCCGACGGTGAATCTGGAAGCATCGTTTATGAGCGAGTAGCCCAATCGATTCGTCTTTTTATCCTCAACCATCCAAATTATACACGAATCGGTGTCGCGACCCATGGAGGGGTTATTCGAAGAGTGATGGAGCGACTCATGCCTGCGGGTTCACCACCCATACCAATTCCCAATGCGGTCATTTATTCCATGCATTATGATGTCACGACTACAAAATTTTATCTCACTTGACTCAAAATATTCTGTAAACTATAGATCTCGAGATTACCTTTTAGGGCAAGGCGTTCAAGAAAATGCTTTTTGTGCGCTAAAGATTTCGATCCCGCGCACGAAAACATTTTCTTGAGCCCTATAGTCAGGGTCAGTCGATCCGTGTGGGCGGCTTTTCTTTATTGGCTGCCTCAAAGGGAATGAAGGTCGAGCAGCAAATAGACGGGTGGACTTTATTATTCAGACTCAGACTTATGGAGATCTCTATTGAACCCTGAGTTTGCTATGTCGTATGCCATAGAGGAAATAAATACTTAGGCCTAAGACTAGCCAAAGGCCAAATCGTAGCCAATTGGTGAGTCCCATTTCAGTAATAAGGTAGCTGCAGGTCGCAAGACCCATGACAGGAATGAGTGAAAATTCCTTTATAAAGGAGAAGATCGCAAGAACGATCATAAAAAGTGAATAGAGAGTCATGGGAAAGCTTTCGAATAAGCAACGGATTCCGCTTGGGCTGAAATAGGAAAGCACAAATCCAGCTGTTCCAATGATCAATGGAAAGAGATATTTGGAATTGAAATAAGGCATCCTGAAAGGTGAATTTCGACCTATTGAAAAGGACTGAGCCGAACTTTCTGTATTCGATTTTGACCGAGTTGAAGGCGAAATGACGAGAACGCCTCCACAGACGAGTGCAAAAGCGAAAAGAGTTCCGATGCTTGCCAATTGTGTTACTTCGGTGAGATTCATGAAAAGTGAAGGTACCGCCACGAATACGCCGGTGAGTAAAGTTGAAAAAGAAGGCGTCTTATACTTGGGGTGGATTTTTGAAAATCGAGGGGGTAATAATCCGTCACGACTCATCGCCATCCAAATCCTGGGCTGACCTATTTGATATACCAATAAAACGGTGAACAAAGAAATCACGGCGCTCGCGGCAATGATTCCGGAAACCCACGGCAAATTGGCGCCTTCGGGTCCAAATACATAGGCCAGAGGATCTCCTACTGCCAATTGATGAGAAGGAACCATTCCAGTCAACACTAGGGAAACGAGAACATAGAGAAGGGTGCAAATAATCAAGGAATAAATCATACCCCTGGGTAGGTCACGCTGTGGATTCTTACACTCCTCTGCTGTCGTTGAAATTGCATCAAATCCAATATACGCAAAAAATACTGCTGAGACTCCTTTGAATACTCCCGAGGCCCCATGGGGCGCGAAAGGAATCCAATTTTCTGGATGAATATAAAATGAGCCCAAAATAACTACGAGCAAAATGACCATGACTTTGATGAGAACAAAGAAATTTGAAGTCATTTTTGATTCTTGAATGCCAACGTAGGCGACCGCGGTGACCACAAAAGTGACCCCCAGTGCGGGTAAATTACAGATGATTGGAATATCAAAAAATCTTGGAGCTTGAATCCATGCCTCATGAGCATGAAGGAGGGATATTGAAATTCCGCTTGCGATGATTTCTGAAAAGGGTTTTCCTTGCTGAACTATCGCTTCGATTTGATTGTAGCCGCGGAAAGCAGTTAAGTAATCAGTTGTGAAATTTCTTGGCACTTGAATTCCATAACCTGCTAGGAGGGTTGTAAAATACTCACTCCATGAAATGGCCACTGCAATATTACTAATTGCATATTCCATCAAAAGATCCCACCCTATGATCCAAGCGAATATTTCACCAAAAGAGACATAAGCATAAGTATAGGCTGACCCTGCGACAGGAATTCTTGATGCGAATTCTGCGTAACAGAGAGCCGAAAAAGCGCAAGCAATGGCCGTAAAAATAAAGAGCAGGACGACTGCTGGCCCGCCATCAAAAACTGCATTCCCTATAGTAGAAAACACACCAGCCCCAACAATAGCTGCAACCCCTAAAGCAGTTAAATCCCATACGCCCAGAGTTTTATTTAAATTAAGATTTTTTCCGATATGGTTAATCGATTGAGTGCGAAAAAGAGACTTGAATTCAAAAAGGGCGTTAGAACCTAGGGAATGAGAGGGCTTTAACTTAGATTTTATTTTAGACATCACGATTATAGCTCTCCGTTCGATCAAAAAGAACTTGAGCTATTTCAGGGTATCGTCATCGGGAGCCCTCAAACGAAACCAGAAGTACTCCACGAAAATTTCGTGACAATCATCGGGATTTAACCCGGATAACCAATAGCAACTCAATTGAGCTTGAG
>JANNCA010000038.1:0-18174 GCA_031386075.1 Oligoflexia bacterium | reverse complement strand
GAGTTTACCTTTCCTACCTACCCAGGATTGAATCTCAGCTAGAATAGATGCATACTCACGATAAACAGTCTTTCCTTGGGGGGTCAGCACAGAGGCCTTCTGGAAGCCTTCGACTGTGGTAGAATAGACTTCATAAGCAGTCTCCACAAATTCGTCTGTATAGGCGGGACGAGGAGACTGATAGGCAAGCTGGCACTCACTACATTTCACATACTGATATCGATGTTCGTACCCAAAGCGTTCGAATAGTTTTGATTTTTTCTCACCACAAAAAGGGCATGAAACCACCTCCCAACGGGTCGGGACATACTCTTTATTTTCAGCAGTTAAAGTAGTTGCCATCTTGAGCTCCAAAAATAGTTTGGGATGTGAGATTCAGATATTCACTCCAATTACCCAACTCGTCTAGGAAAATATTCAAAAATGTCATCTGTTATCTAGAATAAGGACGAATTTGTGAGTATAAAATCAGGATGGCGACTGTAATTATCATTCCGGCTCGTAAAGGATCAACTCGGTTCCCCAATAAGCCGATGGCATGGATTGGAGGGCAGCAACTTCTCCAGAGGACTTGGCGCATTGCTCAAGAAGTTAAGGAAGTCACTGAAGTCTATATCGCAACTGACGACGAGACCATTCGAAATCACGCTGAAGGATTTGGTGCAAAAGTAGTCATGACTCATTCCGACTGTGAAAATGGAACTCTTCGAGTATTTGAGGCCACTCAGCAACTCAAAAATCAACCTGAAATCATCATCAATCTTCAAGGAGATGCTGTCCTCACTCCTCCCTGGGTGATTCAAGCCGTCGTCGACGAAATGCAGAAAGACGCATCCATTGGTTTAGCCACTCCAGCAACCCAGCTAGATTGGCATCACTACGACGAGTTTGTTGAATCGAAATCTGGCGGACGGGTCAGCGGAACTCTTGTGGTATTCGATCGCAATAGGAATGCACTCTATTTTTCTAAAGGCCTCATCCCCTTTGTTCGAGATCGCAATGTATCCAGTCCACCGATTTATCGACATATCGGTCTCTATGGCTACCGCCGCGCCACTCTCAAGGAATACTCTTCATTCAAGCCATCCCCTCTCGAAGAAATAGAAAAGCTAGAGCAGCTCCGCGCACTTGAAAATGGCATCCCGATTCGAATTATTCCCGTAGATTATCGAGGCCGTACTCACTGGTCCATCGATAATCCGGAGGACGTCGCCATCGCCGAGGGTATTATCAAACGAGAGGGAGAGTTGATTCCGTGAACTTGATCTTATCTCGTCACGGAAATACCTTTGAACCTCACGAGCCCGTCGTTTGGGCTGGATCCACAAACGACTTAGCACTGGCCCAGAAAGGACTTTCACAGGCAGAAAAATTTGGGCGAATTTTGGCCCAACAGGGAGTCCACCCCGCACAGATTTACTGTAGCCCTCTACAGCGCACCTCGAAATACGCTGAAATCATCACCAAAAATTTAAACTTAAAATTTCAACCCAAAATGGATCGAAGACTTACTGAAATTGACTATGGTGACTGGACAGGACTCACCCAAGATCAGGTTAGGCAGCGTTTTGGAACAGAAGTCCTGGAAAAATGGAATGACCATTCTGAATGGCCGACCCTTAGCAATTGGGGCGGCTCCCCCGCTCTAGCTCTGTCTGAGACCAAATCATTTATTGAGGACCTCATCCAGAATTACAAGAGAACTGATACGGTTGTTGTGATTACGAGTGGCGGTAAGCTCAGATACTTTCTTGCCCTGAACCCAGAAGAATTTTCTAAGCGTGTGAAGGACGGTTCTTACAAAGTCAAAACAGGAAATATCTGTAAGATGCTCTGCGAAAGAGGATCAATAAAGATTTCTTTTTGGAATGAAGATCCTGAAAACTTTAAAGCCCTGGGTCAAGCACTCTAATACCCAATCAAGCACTTATATTCTATATCCTCGACGATAACTTTTAGATGGATTTGTTTTATCGACAAAAGGTTTCAACTTGTCTTAACTCGGTGTTCACGGAACTGAAGCCATTTTTTCAACATTTCTGAGAGGGGTTGTTTTTTGATAGGCTTAGAAAGGGAGTCATTCATTCCTGACATAATACATTTATTGCCGTCACCCTGCATCGTATTCGCTGTCAAGGCATAATGGGGATGTCTTTCTTTGAGGCATTTTGAAGCTTCCGAATTTTATGGGTGGCCTCATATCCGTCTACTGAACGTCCATCAGTATAAGATCGTAAGGAGATAACAAGACAAGAAATGAACTAATGGCGAACGAGGTTGAGCGGTAATATAAAGCGTGGATGGAAAACAAGCAAAACCAATACTTCACGTTTCAGCGTGTGCAGCGGGTACAAAGCGATTTGCTCGAGAGTCCAAAGTCTTCGATCATTCTCTGCCGCCGCTCTCGACTCATTAACAGCGCCGACATACTTCCGCTTTTCCACACTGAAGACAATACACAGCTAGAGCGAGAATTACTCCGCATCAGGAGTCGAATCGCTGAGGGATTCTGTAGTCAGTTACCCACCACGAAAAGATATGAACCTGAACCACGAATCATTGGTACTTGCCAGTAAAGGCGATACTGGAGTGATAAAAACGATCTTCAACATCAAATATCCCGAATGATCCAATTGATCTCATCGAACTACGTCTTACGAAATGGAACTTTTGAATTTAATTGGGAAAACCCGTTTGACTTACTAGCGTCGGCGCATCTGAAGTATAAATGGTGGAGCTGAGCGGGATCGAACCGCTTACCCCCTGCTTGCAAAGCAGGTGCTCTACCAAGTGAGCTACAGCCCCACGTACAAAATAAGATATAGAAATAGAGCGATTCAATTCTTACGAAAAAAAAGACAAATAAGCAATAAAAATTGGTGCTAATTAATTGCCAAAAAGCAACTTTTTCACGATAGACTCGTTGCAGATGACGATTCTCAACACAGAAAACTATAGACAAGGCTTTCTCGTCGACGACGAACTCATGGCGGGAGTCACTCAACATCCAGAAGACCCCACCGCCTATGTTGCTTTTGTCCTGCAACCCGACACTGGAGAGTACTTGGGATATCAACCCTTTAGTGCACTCGACTCGGCGATTCAAGCCATCAATTGCATTCCAAGGTCGTGGAAATTCGAAAAGGTAGGGGGATGCGGAGGATGTGGCGAATCTGGAAAAGCAGGATCATGCTCTCCCGGAGGGTGTGGGGGAGGAAAATGCGGAAAAGAGGGCACCTGCAAAATTTAGCAGTTACTTCAAATTTTGCTTTTTTTGATTCAGAGCCACCAACTCTGCACAGTTTAAATATCGACTTAAATTATGATAAATCTGGCTCCCGGACAGGTACAAGAGAACTAGAAAAAGAGCCAATCCGACGTACTGAGAAAGATCCGCTGTTGTAGCGTCAACCCAACCCACAAAGGTAGGCTTCATCCAGAAGGTCTTGCGGTCGTCATCTGCGATTGAATCAATTCCTTGCATGAGAAGAAAAAAGACGGCCCCTGCCAAAGCAGTCAAATAACGGGCCCGGTATTGCATGGCTTGAAGATCCATTCTGAAATTGGCCACAATCCATTCCCACTCCTGAACCGAAGCCCCTAGCACTCGCGACAGACCTTCAGCCACCTGATCTCGCCACTCGCCTTCTTTCAGGGCCTGTCCCAGGGTATTCGCCATGCCCCCTTTCTTGAAGGCCGCCGGCACTTGCATCAGAACTTCTGAACCCAAAAAATAAAGAGAATATAGAACAGGCAAAACCAAAACCAACCAATCAATATGATTTCTAGCGTTTCGGGGGAAAACCTTCAACTTGACCAAAACCAATACAACCAAACTGATCAAGACAGGCAGGAGAAAACACCAAAAAAATACGCTAAACATTTTTCGATTCACTTGGTGCCGTTGCCTCTGAATATCATGAGCAACGAACTCAATGAAAGTCTTGTAAAGCTCGAATCGCGTCTTTCCTTGCATCACTCAATTATTCTATGCTCAATATTAAATTTGAGATAGTCATTTTACTAAGTCACGATTGCTTCGCGAAGACGAAGGATCGACCGCGCCTTCCCAGATCGTTCGTCGATATCGATAATCACTGCACCATAACCCCCTGGGCCATCTGCGGGCTCATAACGAATCGGTCGTTTGGTCAAAAATTTCTGTATCGAGATCTCTTTCTTTACACCGATTACAGAGTCAAAACATCCACACATGCCCACATCGGTAATTGCTGCAGTTCCACCCGGCAATATTCTCTCATCCGCTGTTTGAACATGAGAATGACTCCCTACAACGGCACTTACCTTCCCATCCATAAAATGGGCAAAAGCTTGCTTCTCGGAGGACGCCTCGCCATGGAAATCAATTAAAATGCAGTTCACATCGAGATCATCGAGGCGATCGACTTCCTTCTCCGCTGCTCGAAATGGACAGTCAAGGGCATCCATAAAGACACGCCCCATGACCTGTAGAACCCCTAGCCTCATCCCTGAACGTCGGCGACCTTCGACTACCGTTACACCTCGACCTGGAACTTTATACGCGGGATGATCTGGATAGTTCAAAGGGCGCAGCAACCGGGTTGTGGTCGCCATAAAAGGAATAATTTGCTTTTGATCCCACGCATGATTTCCTGTAGTAATCACATCCACTCCTTGACGAAAAAAATCCTCCGCCATTTCGGGCAGAATCCCATTCCCATGGGAACAATTTTCACCATTCACCACTACAAAGTCCACCTCATGCTGAGGAACTAACTTCGCAATTGCGATCTTCACCGCTTCACGCCCAGGACGCCCAAAAGTATCACCAAAATAAAGAACCTTCATCGAACTGCTACCTCTACTACTCTTAATTCTCTCAATACCGTCACTTTAATTTGTCCGGGAAAAGTCACTTCGGCCTGAATCCGATCTGCGACTTGACGGGCCACTTTCGACAATCCCTCATCATCAATGGCCGCGCTATCTACAAACACCCGAAGCTCGCGCCCCGCTTGAACAGCATAAGCAACGGTCACTCCCGCCACCGCCTGCGCAATCCGCTCCATTGCCTCAGTTCGCTCCAACACGACCTGTGTAGAACCTTGCCGAACCCCAGGCCGTGCTCCCGATACGGCATCAGAAGCAATCACTAGGTGATCTAACCAAGACTGAGGAGAAACTTCCTCATGATGAGCCGCAATAGCCCGAACGACCGTTTCATCTTCGCCAAAACGCTGTGCAAATTCAGCCCCTGCTTGGGCATGTCCACCGTCATGCGTCTGATCTAAGGCCTTCCCCAGGTCATGAAGTAAGGCAGCCCTCCTCGCAAGACGCACATCCAAGCGCAATTCTGCAGCTAAATTCCCACAAATCCAGGCCGATTCAATCGCGTGTTCGAGTTGATTTTGCCCAAAACTATGCCGGAACTTCAAAGTTCCCAGGACTCTGAGAATCGCCGGATGAAGATCCACTACCCCGAGTTCGCCTGCTGCTGCAACTCCAGCCTCTCGAGCACTGAGATCCACCTGCAAACGCGCCTCTCCCAAAACCTCTTCGATCCGAGGGGGCTGGATCCGACCATCTCTCACTAAACTCTCAAGAGCCACTCGAGCCACTTCCCTCCGGAAGGGATCAAAACACGAAATAATCACCGAGTCTTGTTCGTCATTCAGGAGAAGGTCCACGCCCGCTTGCTCTTCAAAGTATCGAGCATTCCGTCCCTCTCGTCCGACAATCTTCCCTTTGATTCCATCCTTCAACTGTGACGATGACAAACGAATCCGAGCGGTTGCCACATGACCCACAAACTTGGTCGCTTGCCGGGCAATCACAATACTGAGCAACCGCCGGGCTTGATCTTCTTCATCCAAATGGTTAGGTAAGCCACTCAGAGGTAATTGCGGGCTATTCATAATAATTCACAAATTTCACTTTAAAAGTTCACTTCAAACGATTCCACCACTCCAACACAAAAGGAGTTTTAAATTCACGATTTTCCGTCAACACCCAATGAACCGGTTGATCCGTAGGCTTCTGAATCAAAGCAGGCAAAACCTGAAAATCAAAAGCCAATACAATCCGAAGAGCCTGCGGGGCTTGCACCAAGTATCGATCGTAATAACCTTCTCCCATTCCGGTTCTTTGCCCCTTTTCACCAAAAGCAACTCCCGGTACAAAAATCCAATCCAACTCCGTTGGCACAGTTGCGGACAGGTCAGGGTGAGGTTCCATAATTCCATACGGGCCTGTTTTCCAGCGTAATTGTCCTGAGCAGCCTTCTAAAGGCTCATCTGAAACCTCTACAAACTCAAGAGTCTTCGCCAGGGGATCCACAATTCGAGGAAAATGAAGTCGGCATCCATGCTTCCTCAAAAACAACTCCAAAGACTTTAAATCCAACTCCGAAGGAAGCGCCCTGTACATCCCGACCTTGATCCCCAGAAGCCTATTGAACGGTTGAGTTCCCTCGAATTTCTCTAAACCAGCAATACCGTCGATCCATCGCGAAACCACTTGGCGGCTCAACCGATCGACTTCCAAGGAAGACATGGCTTTACGCCGGCTCAATAGTCCGCTCCGGACTTCTGACTCTGAAATCTCAGCCCTAAAAATCACGTAAACTCAGTCTCAACCAGACTGAGCAGTTTGCTTGATTTATCATCAAGTTGCTGTTTAAAATCCAAGGTGCGCTTCTTGGCATTGACGTACTCTTCGGCCAGATCTAAAAGCGCCAAGAGGGCCACCTGATGGGGGGCTGCACCCCTACTTCTGCCCTCCGCTTCGCTCACCTTAAGGGAAACCAGGTTCAAAACCTGGTTAATGACTTCAGGATCTGTTTCTGAAGACTTAAGTACGATTCGTTGTCCCAGTAATTTAACTTCTATAGTAGAATTCTTGCTCATGCACAAGGAATATAGCACTCATTCACTAAGGATTCAATTATGACGGTGATTCCCTGACCTCCCCCGATACAGGCAGTCCCAAGCCCATAACGCTTTCCCCGACGGGCCAATTCATAGAGAAGAGTTTGAACAATCCGATTGCCACTCGCGGCCAAGGGGTGCCCAACAGCGATGGCTCCGCCATTCACATTCAAAATTGTAGGCGGAATTTCCAACTCTTTCGCGACTGCGAGTGCTTGAGGTGCAAAGGCCTCGTTGACCTCCACCAAATCCATCTCAGAAATTCTCATTCCGGCTCGTTTGAGCGCAATCTTAGAGGCCGAAACGGGACCTATTCCCATAAGACTGGGGTCACAGCCAGAAATCCCATAAGAGACCAGTCTCCCTAAAGGCTTCGCTCCCCTGCGGCGGGCTTCTGACTCCGTCGTTACAACCATGAACGCCGCACCATCTACAATCCCACTGGCATTTCCAGCCGTAACCCGTCCGTCTTTTTTAAAGATAGGCTTCAGCTTCGCTAACTTCTCCAGACTCGAATCGGCCTTAGGATGCTCATCCCCATTTAAGCTTAAAGACTTCCCTTTGCGATCCATAAAGCTAATCGGAACAATTTCATCCTTAAATTTTCCAGAACTGACCGCAACCTGATAGTCCATCTGACTCTTCAACGCAAAGGCATCTGACTCTTCACGAGAAATTTGATATTTCTCCGCTAGATTCTCTGCAGTCATCACCATCGGCAACTGTGCGTAGGTATCGTAAAGTGCTTCTACCATGGAGTCACTGATCGGAGCATTCCCCATCTTCATCCCCCAGCGTACACCTCGAAGCTCATAGGGGCTCAGACTCATATTCTCGACTCCGCCCACGAGGGCCGTGAGAGTATCTCCTGCCAACATCTGAAAATAGGCCTGTAAAATCACCTGAAACCCAGATCCACAAAGTCGATTGATTCCCAGAGCCGGAACCGTGAGGGGAACCCCCAATTTCAAGCCCACATGGCGAGGAATATAAATACTATCCCCCACAGAATGAAGGACGTTCCCGAGAATGACATGATCGATCTCTTTTGGATCTACCCGAGCCTGTTCCAAAGCGGCCTGAGCAGCTACAACCGACAACGCCGTAGGATGAATCTCTCGCAGGGAACCTCCGTTGGAGCCAAAGGGAGTTCGCTTACCTGACAGAAAAACAAGGGATGTGGATTTCATGAGGTAAATATGCCAAAAATTCTGAAGATTGTATAGACTCAAGAATCACCAGAACAAAAAGCTACCCCTAATCAAAGTCTTTCATACGAAATAGCTTCTGTTTTTTTGAACGGATGGCAACGATCAGATTTTCATTTGGATAAATTTTTACTTGTGAGGTTCCAAAAATCGATTGAATCTCATTGAGATAGCTTTCTGTCCTTCTATTATTTTGGAATTTTGACGGTATTTTGGTTTTATTGCCCTCATAGATTCTAAAATAGACATGCCCGCTAGGTTTTACTAAAGATCGAGCGAATTGAATTAGCTTTTGGCGTTCCAGTGAATCCTGAATGACGTTGAGTACACTGATGACCGTAATTGTGTCATAATTTGAGTTCTGAATTAAGGCAACTCCTTCAGTTGCAGCAGTCCTAGACCGAAGATTTTTCCTCAAAACAGCACGATTATGATTAAAATCTCTGCCAAATGGGTCATAAACAGAATTAATAACACCATAGCACTCTTTGAGGTATTTGGTATTGTCATCAAACCTACCGCCGCCTATGTCAAGATTTTCGCCACCTTCTGAAAAATTAACGTTCTCCGAATCAAATGCAGCGAACCCCTCGGTGACATCTCTATGACTCAATCCATCCAAATCCTGAACATATCCGTAGCATTGGATCGTGTTAGTGCCACCTACATTCATATCGATCATCGCATTGAGTTCTTCCTTACCGGCTATCTTACTTTCGGTAGATCCGTTAGGCTCAGCAGGTTCATTTAAATAAGGGCTTGTCGGATTTTGACATAAAGATACACATTCTCTATTCACCCAATGCATAGCACTGGCCGTTCCATTAAACACACAACACCCTAAAAACTTTGTCCTGGCGGCCGAATCAGATTTGCAAACAACCGGTTCCGAGATGCAAATTTCCTGAGTCTGTGCCTGAATTGAGACTATTAGGATTCCTATGAAAGTATTTAATATTTTCATTCAAATTCACTTCTTTCTGACTGCCGCCATAATCTATACATAAAAACTTCGATTTAGCCTAATCATTGCGTGCAGCAGGATGAAACTCAAGCTAGGAAGCTCCGTTGCCGCAAAAGGGATTTCGAATTCCCTCAATCGGAAGCCGAAGTGAATTTTCGATACCACCCATTGAATTTTTAGTAAAAAAAAGAATGGAGGAAAAATAAATCTAAATATACATAGAGAATCAAAAATAAAACTTATCGCGCGCTCTCGCAGAGGCCTCCAATGAGATGGGTTACTATTAAGACTTATGGCAACCGTTTTTTGATCAAGTACTCTCATCGAAAAAATATTATCCGTGCTGTCATGGCGTTTTCAGATTACTCCGCCGGCAAGTGACAATTATAATAATAAAGCTTTTAATTCGGCTTCAAGTGTTTTTGAATTAGGTCTCACCTCTGGGTCAATAGCCAGACACTCTATCGCGATCTTTTCCAAGCAGGGTTTAGTTTTATCGCAGTTTTTAGAAACCATTTTTTTTAAAGATTCTAGTATTTTAATTGTTTTTGATTTGTTGCATGAGTAGTTAGAATATGCTTCTTCTAAACAGATTTCGAACAAATTTTTCTTTACTCCTACAGCCGTCGCAACCATAATTCCAAAAGAATATACATCTACCTTCTGAACAGCTTCAGCTTTAGTACCCGCCTTGGTATGTCCAAATACCTCAGGAGGAAGATAGAAATACGTTCCCTGTAGCTTTAAACCCTCTTTTGCTTTAAAGGTTAAGCCGAGATCCACTATTTTTGCATGACCATCATTATCAACTAATACGTTTTGTGGCTTAAGGTCGGAATGAACATAGCCTTTCTCATGAATTGACACAAGTCCTTGCGCTATTTCGTGTAAAGTCTCTAAAACTTTTCGTGGTTTGTCGTGGCCGGAATCTAAACCGCTTAGCGTTCCCAAGGCTAATAAATCTCCTTTATATCGCTTTTGAACAAGGGCGACGACATCTCTCGATTTTTTCTTAAAACTGATCCTATTGGCACTTCCAATTCCTGGAAGGCTGCCCAATTCTTTGTAAATTTCCGCTTCTTTTTCTATTTCAGATACATAGCGATCTTTACTCGGCATTAAGATGGCGTAATTTTCTATATTAGGTGGATTTATTTTTAATAATGTTGCAGCAAAGACTTTCTTAAAGCCTCCTTTTGCAAAATATTCTTGTTCTGAATTAAAGAAAATAAATCCATCTTCAGACTTTATGTATTGAACAATATCACTGTCTTTTAAATCCCCTAACTTCTGAATCTTAGCAATGAGATCAGGCAATTGATTTAGATTCAAATTTTCATTTAATTTCAAAAGCTTTTTAAAATTTGCTCTATCTTGATTATATGCAGAAAAAATTTCGCAGTAAGCTTCATCCCCTTTTGCAAACGAGTGATCTAAACGAGACCGAATCACTCTGTCAAACTTTACCCGTTTTGGATCATTTGGCTTTCCGCATTCTCCATCATTCGAACTAGATATAAAACTGGTGACATCAGTAACAGATGTAAAAAAAGAATTCTGAATAATCGACGGTAAGCCTAAAATACACTGAAATGCATCCAGAGGACTCGCGGACGGAGTTCCCTTCGTAGCCCACAGCTTACTTGCCCCCAATCCATTCACTATGAATGCAGAAATAAAAAAGCAGACCCCAACTAGAAGAACTTTTGGTTTCCGTTTTCTCATAATTAAATTCTATATAGATTGATTTATATAGTCAAATTAAACATGTTTTAAACATTTTATCGGTTTTCCTAGCTGAACCAGTCAAAACATGGGGTTGTTATAGCGTTCAAAAAAATGTTTTCGTGCGCGGGATCCAAATCTTTAGCGCCGCAAAGCATTGTCTTGGACGCCTTGCCATAAAAAGCAATCTTGAATTTTTTAGCTCGTCACCACGCGATTGCGCCCTGAATTTTTTGCGCTAGAGATCGCTGCAAACCAATCATTATTCCTAAATAATTTTGACCAAACATTCGCAGAAATATTTTTCATCAGGAAACTTTTCTTGAAAGTTGAGTGGACTCATTTCCGAATATGGATTTACCTGCTTTTCCCCAGATTTCATAGCTTTACGTTAACTTAACCTGAGCTAAAAACCTAATCAGTCAATCGGGACACAGAAAAAGCTAGATTTTAAATTAAATTAATTACATAATAAAACTAGATAGAGAGGACAAGCTCAATGCCTGAGATATCTTCTGGTTACAAAACATCGAGTTCCGATGAGTTGAGGCTAAAAAACTACCGAAATATGATCGAGCAAAAGCACGAAATCGAACTACGTGACATGGAGGCTCGTAACGCAGAAGAAACCCAGAAAGTGACGGATCATCACAGAGAACAACTCTCTCAACTCCGGGGTGCCTATGATGTACAAATTTCTGAGGAAGCAGAAGCCCTAGAGGCCAGGCTCCATGACCTCCGACTGAACAACTTAGAGCGTGTGGGCACTGAGAAAAGAGCCGCAGAAATTGAAATCGACAAAATTAAAGCCAACAGTCATGCTCAAATAGATGAGACGAAGAAGAACGCAGATATCCAGATCGAAGCGCTTCACAAGCAACTTCAAACATCGACAGAAGTACTCCATGATCAAGCTAGAAAAACTGCCCGCAGAGAAAGAGAGGCCTAAAATATATGAGCCAGACCTATGACAAAAATCTCAATCCAAGGGACCCAAAAAATCAGCCTAAAAATCATTCGAGTCACCAGGCTAAAAACCAAATCCTAGAAGAGCCTAAGCCCATCGCCATAGATGGATTCCAACAAGTGCTAGAGATGCTTAGAATTGCCGACCCTGCTTTTCGGGAGTCACTCCTGAAGCGCCTCGCTGCCCGAGATAAAGATTTAGTCCGATCCCTGAGAAAAGACCTAGAAAATTTAGACAGATAGGACCCGACGGCTTCCTATCCCCTTACCCAGTCAGCGTCGCAAAGAAATCATTCCCCTTGTCATCGACCACAATAAAGGCAGGAAAGTCTTGGACGTTGATCTTCCATACCGCTTCCATGCCGAGCTCAAGATACTCGAGGACCTCAACCTTTTTGATACAGTCTTGGGCAAGTCGGGCTGCAGGCCCACCAATGGATCCCAGATAAAATCCCCCATACTTCTTACAAGCCTCTGTGACGGATTGACTCCGATTACCCTTGGCCAACATAATCAAGCTCCCGCCCTGAGCCTGAAAAAGATCTACGTAGGAATCCATTCGACCTGCCGTGGTCGGACCAAAAGAACCTGAGGGATAACCCGCAGGGGTTTTAGCAGGCCCCGCATAGTAAACCATATGATCCTTCATATACTGCGGCATACCGAGTCCTTGATCCAGGCGCTCTTTGATTTTAGCGTGAGCAATATCCCGCGCCACTATCATGGAACCGCTGAGGGACAGTCGGGTTCGAATCGGATAGCGAGTCAGGGTCTGACGAATTTCAGACATCGGGCGATTGATATCCAGCTGAATGACTTCAGCCCCGGAGTCGGTGCCAGAATCTAAGGCAGAATCCTGATCCCCTAAGTGGGGAAGGTATTGAGCTGGATGGGCTTCAAGCTGCTCTAGAAAAACGCCGTCACGAGTAATTTTACCTAGTGCCTGACGATCTGCTGAGCAAGAAACCGCAATCGCGACTGGGCAAGAGGCTCCATGTCGAGGAAGGCGAATCACCCGAACGTCATGACAGAAATATTTGCCGCCAAATTGGGCGCCGATGCCGGTCTTTTGGGAGAGTTCGAATACTTTTTGTTCGACTTCGAGATCTCGAAAACCTCGTCCCAAACTATTCCCATCCGTAGGAAGAGAATCTAAATAGCGAGCTGAAGCGAGCTTAGCAACCTTGAGACAATACTCAGCGGAGGTCCCCCCAATTACGACGGAAAGGTGATAGGGCGGGCAGGCAGAGGTGCCCAAAGTTTTAATTTTCTCACCCAGGAATTTCAAAAGTGACTGCGGATTGAGGAGCGCTTTGGTTTCCTGAAAGAGATAGCTCTTATTGGCGGAGCCCCCCCCCTTAGCCATGAATAAAAAATGGTACTCATCTCCCTCGGTTGCATAAAGTTCAATCTGAGCCGGCAAATTCGACCCGGTATTCACCTCACGGTACATATCCAGGGGTGAGAGCTGAGAGTAACGAAGGTGAGAGGTTTGATAAGTTTGATAGATCCCGCGCGCAAGGGCTTCTTCATCATTATATCCTGTGTAGACGTTCTGACCTTTTTTGCCCATCACAATGGCCGTGCCCGTGTCTTGGCAAGAGGGCAAAACAAACCCTGCCGCAATATTCGCGTTTTTTAGAAGTTCCAAAGCAACGAATCGATCATTGGGGGTGGCCTCAGAGTCATTGAGAATCTGACGTAACTGCCCCAAGTGACCGGGACGAAGCAAGTGAGCAATATCTCGCATCGCCTCTCGAGAGAGCAAAGAAAGAGCCTCAGGCTCAATCTTCAAGAAAGAAGTAGGACCGGCCTTCCACTCAGACACATAGTCTTGAGTCAGAAGACGATAGGGGGTAATATCCTCACCTAGGGAAAGCATTTCTTCAAAACGAAATTCACTCATAATCACCTCAGTTACTCATCCAAATCAGTCAGTAGAACTCCGTACCTCAACCCGCGGGTGCTCACCTGACAGCTCGGAATTCCTAGAAGTTCTAGGGTGCGCCACAAAATCAACGCTCCCGCTAGAATCACATCTGCCCTCAGAGGCTCCATACAGGGAAGAGAAAGTCGCTCTTCGACCGTACGCCACTTCAACTCTTCGACCATTCGATGGACATCTCCTCGAGTGAGCGTCACAGAATCTACCTGCTTAGGATCAAACTCACGAAGACCCAAATGCCAGGCCGCTAATGTGGTGGCAGTTCCTGCTACAGCGATCCAACGAAGGTCTTGACCTGGGAACAACGCCTGACGTCGAGAACCTGTTTGGGAATCCAAAAATGCAGTGAGTTCCATGTCGATGGCTTGCTGACAGGCCCAAAACTCTTCGTCAGACACGGGAGACACCGGAGAACCCGGAACTACCCCTGTTCCGCGATCCGGTTTAAAGTAACGCTCCGTGAATCGAACTGATCCGATATTCAGGCTCTGTTGATGATCAAGAGCAATCAGCTCGGTACTCCCACCTCCGATATCAATGACAGCTGAACTCTGAGGATCCATCCCAGGAAGAAGGGCACCCACAAAAGTCGCCTGGGCCTCTTCCTCTCCCGATAGGACACGAAAATTCAATCCAGTCTCAGCTCGAACCCTCGCTAGAAATTCTGAACTATTCTGAGCATCACGAGCTTGACTGGTCGCTACACAGATCACTTGAGCGGGATCTAAGGAGGCCTGCCTCACCAGTTCTGCATATTCCTTGAGACAGGCAAGAGTCCTCTGTTGAGGAGCGGCTTCGAGCTGACGGGCATGATCCACACCCTCTCCTAACCTCACCACCTGAGAATAGTCGCCCAAGACCTCCCTTATTTTCTTTTGATGTGGATCCCAGTCCACAATGAGAAGTAAACAAGTGTTGGTTCCTAAATCGATGGATGCTCGAATCATAACTCCATCTTTAGTTCTCTCAGTCATAGAATTGAAACTAAAAAAAGCTTTTCAACTTATTTTGGAGAGAAGGAGGCACAATTTGCTTAATAATAGATTCAGCTTGCTTCTTCACCTCCTGTTTAGCCCGACCCGTCAGGGCAGTCGCTACGTTCGAAAGGGCAACCTTCCCCAGAGCGACTGGGACTTCGGTCGAGGAATAGCAGGGTGCCTGAATCGTGCAGCCAGCATGCATCGGAAAATGAATCGGCAAATTTCCTTCAGCAAAAACGTGATCGACTTGTACGCCGTTCTGATTCACTGATACGTCCCGCAAATGGGTGACATTATAGGTGTCAATCATATCCCATGCTGTGTTCAAGGACATGTCCTTCAATCCTACTGTCGTCGTTCCTTTGATATCGATTCCTTGATTTGGAAGTGCTTTTGCGAAAAAATTGGGGGCAGAGAACTTTCCACCTTGTATGCTAAAGTCAGATGAAATCAATTCATACTTAGAACCCCCCGACGGCATGGCCCCCAAGGTCTTCCCTTTAGCAGCGGGAATCTGATTTCCAATCTGATTCATGGCCTGAGCGATCGCATCCCCAACCATTTTCATCACATCAATCGTCGCAAAGGCGGCCTGATCCACCTTGAAGTTTCCATTGGCTTTCATATTTGAAACCGCTGCATTAGAATTCAAGCTTGCCCCCTGGCCCTGAATACTGAAGTTAGCTTTTCCGGTGACCGTATTTTTAAACAAGGCCAGCTGAGATTCGACAGCCTGCTTGATATCCAATCCATTCATTTGAACCGCAAACTGGTAAACTGGAGCCTTGGGCTTAATTTGAAGATGAAAGTCGGATTTGAATACTCCACCAAAGACCTTGAGTCCACAGGCATCGAGGCCAGCTGTCAAATTTTTGAAACTCATCTTGCACCCAATGTCCGAGATTTTAATCCCTTGGGCCTTCAACATCTTGATGTCTATCCCGACATTGGCAACAAAGGCTGCGAGCATCTGGTTCTCACGAAGGGGATTGAACAGCAGGTCTTTGTCTGTCTTTGCATCCGTTTTTGCATCCGATTGGGGTGCTGACGAAGCGCTTTCAGAACCTGCTTTACCCTGGGTGGCAGCCCCTGCTGCAGATGAAGAAGGAGGAAAAATGACGAGCTGATCGAGGTCCATGCCCGCTGAGGTCACCTGAACATCCAGTTTAGGTTGAGCGAAAGAAATGAGCTTGCCCTGAATCTTTAGGTCATTTGCGGGGGCCTTGAGAGTGACCAAAAACGATTCAACTTGATCCGTCGCGACGATGACCTTTGCATCGAATCGAGGCTGAGTCTTCAATTGGGGGGCCTTTGCAGTTAAATCATTCAACAAAAACTGGGCCCGATAGCCTATTTTACCCGAATGTCCACTCACCTCAGCGTTCACCTGGGCAGACCCTCCCAGGTCAAATTCTTTCAACATCGGGATCAGTTCCACCCAAGGCTTAAATTCAATTGCATTGGAATTGACGAGCACATGCACAACCGGCGAAACAGCCTTCACCGAAGCCCCTGCGGGGCCCGACGAGGGAGGAGAAGCCAGGTGAGTGACTGTTCCTCGAGCAGTGACTTCAGCATTAAAAAATTTAGCGGTAAATTTCTCAATTTTCGCATCTGATTCTGAAGCGCTCACTGCCAATTCGACGGAGGTCGCCATTCCCTTTCTCTTTTCAAATATACCCGGAGCAGTCATTTCCACAGAGTCCATATCCAGTTTTGCTGTCAAACTCACATTTTTCAGTTGCCCGTTCAGCAATTCAGGCTGCGCTTTAGCAGTGAGCCGAAGGGGGCCCTTGAGCAACAAGGTGGTGCCCAATTTCGTATTTAAGTCGGCCCAGAGTTCAAGTTCCGTCGGATGACTGAGGGAGATATCCTTCAAGATCAAGTTCAAGTCCTTCACCACCGAACTGAGACCGCTGGACTGATCCGAATAGGTGATCTGCGCATTTTTCAGTTCAACTCCGAGACTGGCGCGAGTGACGATTCCAGGAAGAGGAACCCCTCCGGATAAATTCGTCCCGCTGGATTGAGGAGGGCTGGCAGAAGCACTCTGAGCAACAGATTTGGGTGTTTTTTTCACTAGGGACATCAGATTCAACCGACCAGACCGGTCTTTGAGCACATTCAGGGAAGGCTGATTCATTTTAAAAGTCAGCGTGGGAGCCCCTGTGAGTAGCGGCATTAAAGGCAAATGAAAGTAGGCATCTTTTACACCCACCACTTCTCGCCCATTAGAATCGGAAACCTTCAAGCCTGCTACTTCAATCCTGACTTGCCCCCACAGGGAGAGCTTAAGTTTGCCCAATTCAACCTTGCCATTGAGTTGCTGATTCGCAGCATCCACAATCTGAGGCCGATACTTGTCCACATCGACTGCGAGGGGAACTAGAATCGCGACAGCGACAAAGAAAGTTGCGAGGATTCCTAAAACAATCAGTAACTTTTTCACTGGTCTTTCTCCTTTAATGACAATTTCTCTTTTAGCAAGTCACCCAGCAAGGCCGGATTGGCTTTCCCACCCATGGTCTTCATCACCTGACCCACAAAAAAGCCCAAAAGTTTGTCTTTGCCTTTACGATATTCTGCCACTTGGCTTGGGAATGCAGCAATAATCTGATCGAGAATGGGCTGCAATTCACTGAACTCACTGACCTGTTTCAGGCCTTCACGATCGACAACAGCCTGTATCGATTCTCCTGACCTCCAAACCTCTGCAATCACCTGCTTCCCATTCGTGCTGGACAAAACTTTTTGATCAAGAAGGAGAACGAGATCTCTTAAATGTTCCGGACGAAAGTGACTTTGATCCAGCCCGATTCCAGTTTCATTTAAAAGGCGCGTCACTTCACCTGTTAATCCATTGGCTGTGAGTTTAGCCCATGTTTTTTTATCAGCTGACCCTGGGTTTTGCTGCGCCGCAAAAAGGCCCATCACCTTTTCAAAAAATTCAGCCATCGAATTTGAAGTCATCATGCCTTTGGCGTCATAGAGAGACAAGCCCCAGTCGCGAATCCAGCGAATTCGCTTTTGTTCCGGTAACTCAGGAAGCTCAGATTTGATTTTCTCAATCCATTTCTCATCTAGGTTGAGGGGAATCAAATCGGGATCTGCAAAGTAACGATAATCTTGGGCGTTTTCTTTCGATCTCATCGAAAGGGTTTGACCCCGGTCAGAGTCATAAGCTCTCGTCTCCTGAACAACTCTTCCTCCTGAGCGGATCAGCGCAATTTGGCGGTCGATTTCGTAGTCGATCGCTTTCTCCACAAATCGGAAGGAATTGACGTTTTTAACCTCTGCGCGGGTCCCGAACTCTTGAGCCTCTCGAGGCATGACGCTAATATTCGCGTCGCAGCGAAAGTTTCCTTCCTGCATGTTCCCGCAACAGATTCCCAAGAAAGTCACGATCTCATGAAGTGAGCGCAAATAGGCCCCCGCCTCTTGGGCGGTTCGCAAATCAGGTTCGCTGACGATTTCAAGT
>JANNCA010000371.1:0-8362 GCA_031386075.1 Oligoflexia bacterium | reverse complement strand
CGTTTCTCTTTACAAAAAACGATTTGATGTTCTCTGGTCTAATGGACTTCCCAGCTCCTAAACACCAGAAGAAAACTTGTTAGAAAAGTATTTGTTGAGTTTGAGAACGCCCACACTGAACTTCTGAGTCTCTTTTACGTGTTTTCTTCTGGTGTTTAGGAGCTGGGAAGTCCATTAGACCAGAGAACATCAAATCGTTTTTTGTAAAGAGAAACGATATTGGGAGTGGATAAATAGATTTGATTTTCATTGTTGGCTTCAGTTGCGTGGTTAGTGTAATTGAAAGAACCTGTTTCTATCATCCTGCCATCAACAATCGTGAACTTGTTGTGCATAATTCCTCTTTGATGACCAAACTTAAGGGGTACTCCAGCTTTAATCATGAGTGGAACCAAAGAGTGATTTCCCTTGGCTTGTCTTTTATCGGCGACCACTCGAACTTGAATTCGTTTTGAGGCCAAAATAAGTTCGTGAACGAGTTGATCGCGATTGATATCATAAACGGCAATATCTACGGATTCCTTTGCTGACTTGACAAGTTGAATGAGCTTTAAATCGCAGGGTTCATCAGGCGAGAAGCAAACTTCTTGATCTTTAGGTTCTGCGACGGACTGAAGTGTAATTTCACTGGTTTTAGTTTTTTTGACGTATGCAGACGATTTGTAGGTCAAGCAAAAGAGAGCAACTATCGAGAATGATAGGGTGAGTTTTGAAACGGAGAGCAATCTTTTTGAGTGAGTCATTGTTTCGTAGTGAACTTAAATGAATCATCTGTCAACTTTTTTTTGTCGTGTCCGAAGAGCTGCGATAGGAGCCGTTTTTCAGACAAGCTTGACAATGTTTTCTGTTTTAAAATACTGTACCCCTCACAGCATAAGTTTTAGCATCATGTAAGATAGTGACGGCGTGCTGAAGTCCGGTGGGAGTCCGGCACTGTCCCGTAAATGTAATCAGAATAATTGAGGCTCTAAGCCTGATCGCATTTCGATTTGGCTAGATTTGCGTGGTTGAGTCACGTTGTCTCGGAGGAAAACAAAAATGCAAGTAATCAAGCGCGATGGTACCCAAGAAGATGTTAAGATTGAGAAGATTCTCCATGCGGTGAACCGTGCTTGTAGAGGGATTGAGGGTGTTGAGTCTCTAGAGGTTGCAAAAAGGACGATTAACGGGCTTCATGAGGGGAGTACGACTCAAGAACTGGATGAGCTTTCGATTTCTAATGCTGTATTGCTCATGGCAGAAGAGCCAAATTACTCGAAAGTTGCTGCTAGAATGTTAGCAGATAGTATTCGCAAGGAAGTCGGTCGAGATTGGGCCTTTCGTGATTATATAGAAAATGCAGCCAATGAAGGATTGCTCAGTGGCGGAGTGATCGAGTTGGCCCGGCAGGAGTTTTCTGCAATTGAATATGCCATCCGTCACGAAAGAGATGATTTATTTGATTATTTTGGATTGAAGACAATAGCAGATCGTTATTTGCTGAGATCGCCAAAGTCTAGAAAACTGATTGAGCGGCCACAGTGGCTCTTTATGAGAGTAGCTTTAGGATTATCTCAGAATGTAAATGAAGCGATCAGACTCTATGATATTGTGAGTAAGTTCGAGTATATGCCTGCGACACCTACTCTTTTTAATTCAGGCACACGGCATCCTCAGATGAGTTCTTGTTATTTGCTTACAGTCACCGATGATAGTTTGGATGGAATTTATAAATCCATTACAGACTGCGCTAAATTATCTAAATTTTCAGGTGGCATTGGCATTGATTGGACTCCTGTTCGGTCATCTGGTGCACTCATTCGCAGTACCAACGGCTTGAGTAATGGGATTATACCCTTTTTAAAGGTATTTGATTCGTCTGTTCATGCAGTGAATCAGGGGGGAAAAAGAAAGGGAGCCGCTGCTGTCTATCTTGAGCCCTGGCATGGAGACATTGAACAGTTTCTTGAATTAAGAAATAATACAGGTTCTGAAGAGAGAAGGACTCATCATTTAAATTTGGCTCTTTGGATTCCAGATTTATTTATGAAGCGTGTGGATTCAGACCAATCTTGGAGTTTGTTTTCTCCTGATCGTGTTCCTGAACTTTTAAATTCGTTTGGCGAAGAGTTTGAAGATCACTACCAGAAGGCAGAGCAAGAAGGCAAGGCTCTTCGATCCGTTTCAGCTAGGGCTCTTTATGCCAAGATGATTCAGTGTTTAGCCGAAACAGGAAATGGTTGGCTTTGCTTTAAAGATAAAGCCAATCTAAGATCGGCTCAGACGGGGCAACCCGGTAACTTGATTCATAGCTCCAATCTTTGTACCGAAATTTTAGAGGTTACATCAGGACAAGAAACTGCTGTTTGCAATTTAGGTAGTGTGAACTTGTCTTCTTTGGTTACGGCAGATCTTAAGTTTGATTTCGCTCGTTTAAAGTCGGTCGTAGATACAGCTGTTAGGTTTTTAGATCGGGTGATTGATATTAATTTTTATCCTACAACCGAGGCCCGTGCCTCGAATCAAAAATGGCGACCCATTGGTTTGGGGATCATGGGTTTGCAGGATTTGTTTTTTAAACTCAGAATTCCTTTTGTGTCAGAAGAGGCTAGGAATTTATCTTCTCGAATTTCTGAGACTGTTTACTATCATGCCTTGCAAACCAGCATGCAGTTAGCAGATGAGCAGGGTTGTTTTTCTGCATTTCGTGATTCACGATATGCAGACGGAGAGCTTCAGGTGCAGCTGGCTGAAAAGCACCAAGCTTTTATGCCTGAGCTTCAGTACGACTGGAAGCAGGTTGCGGAGCAAGTAAGGAAACGGGGTTTGCGTAATAGTCTTTTGGTAGCGATTGCGCCAACAGCTACGATTGCCTCCATTGTCGGAAGCTTCGAAAGTATAGAGCCTCAAATTTCAAATTTCTTCAAGCGAGAGACTTTGAGTGGTGAATTTTTACAGGTGAATCGATATTTGTTAAATGATTTAAAGAAAAAGGGACTTTGGACAGCAGCGCTCAGGGGTAAAATTATCAGTTCTGAAGGTTCCATTCAGGAGATTGATGAAATTCCTAATGATCTAAAGGAATTGTATAAAACAGTTTGGGAAATTTCTCAAAAGGAATTGATAGACATGGCTGTTGCTCGATCGCCTTTTATTTGTCAGTCGCAGTCACTTAACCTTTTTATAGAAAACCCGACGGTCGGTAAACTTTCTTCGATGTATATGTATGCATGGAAGCAAGGCGTAAAGACAACTTATTATTTGAGGTCGCGTGCTAAAACATCCATTCAAAAAACGACAGTTCATGGCGATAGTCAGGCCTTTGAAGACGCTCAGGCAGCATTAGTGTGTTCTTTAGAGAACCCAACGTCCTGTGAGTCTTGTCAGTAGTTCACTATAGAAATGAGGAATTTGATATGATTCTCAGCACGCATCTGAGTTTAACTCTTCGGCCTATGAAGTACCCACAGTTTTTTCAACTTTATAAGAACTCGATAAAAAATATTTGGACGACGGATGAAATCGATTTCTCTGTAGATTTTGAGCATCTTCGAGACCGCTTTACCCCACAGGAGTCGCATTTAATTAAGAGGCTCGTGGCTTTTTTTGCTACCGCTGATAATATTGTCGCTCATAATTTAGTTTTAAATTTTTATAAACATATTAATTCTCCAGAGTTTAGAATGTTTCTCGGTAAGCAGCTTTTTGACGAAATGTTACATGTCGAAACCTATCTTCTTCTTGTTGATAATTACATTCCAGATCTTGAAGAAAGAAATGCAGCATTTGATGCTTATCAGAATATCCCATCTATTAAGAGGAAGGCTGATTTTTGTATTAAATATATGGACTCCATTAACAATTTGGACGTTCTTGATTCGGATGATAAACGACGACAGTTCTTAGAAAATCTCATTTGTTTTGCTGCTTGTGTTGAAGGACTCTTCTTTTTTGGCTCATTTGCTTACGTTTACTTTTTGAGAAGCAAAGGTCTTCTGCCTGGTCTTGCAACAGCGACAAATTGGGTTTTTAGGGACGAAACGACTCATATCGAGGCTGCAATGGCGGTGGTCAATGTTCTTCGAGAAGAATATCCTCATCTTTTTGATGAACGGCTTGAAAATCGGATTCATCAAATGATCGAAGAGGCAATCGATGTTGAAATGAATTTTTGTCGGGATGCCTTGAGTTTTGGCGTGAATGGATTGTCTCCCGCGTTGATGCAGGAGTATCTAGAGTATGTTGCTGACCAGCGCTTGGTCCAGTTGGGTTATTCTAGAAAGTACCTATCAAAGAATCCCTTTTCATTTATGGTTCTTCAAGATTTACAGCCTTTAACTAACTTTTTCGAAAAGCGGGTGACGGAGTATCAAAAAGGCATAGAATCGAATCGAGCTTCTGTGGTATTTAACGAGGCTTTTTAGTAACAGGAGTTTTCTGGTGAAGAAATTAACCGTTTTATTTAGTTTTGGTGTTTTTGGAATTTGTTTTTGCCTGGTGATGACGATTGTCACGGCGTTTCAGGTTCGTGAAGTCAAACAGGTACCGTCTTCCCATAGAGTTCCCGTTCCTGCATTGGGCAACTCATGATTTGTTTATGAGTCGGTTGAAATTTGTTCTCGAGGCGACAGCTGAGGGTTCTCGGGCCCGAGCGGGCACCTTTCAAACTTCGCATGGGACGGTGAGCACCCCTGTTTTTATGCCCGTTGGCACTCAAGCAACCGTAAAGGGTCAGACTTTAGATACGCTGACTGCTACCGGTTCTCAGGTCCTATTGGCAAATACTTATCATCTTCTTCTTCGGCCTGGGATCGAAGTTTTCAAAAAAATGGGCGGAATTCATCCATTTATGGGCTGGACTGGGTCAGTGCTGACCGATTCGGGAGGTTACCAGATCTACTCCCTTCCTCATGCAAGGGAGATCACTGAAAAAGGAGCTCGATTTAAAAGTTATGTGGATGGTCAGTGGATACTTCTGAGCCCTGAGCGTAGTATTGAGGTTCAGGAAGCTATTGGTAGCGATATCATGATGGTTTTAGATCAGTGTATTCCATCTACCTCGACCCACACATTGACACTAGAAGCTATGGAGAGAACTTATCGATGGGCCCTACGTAGTTTGAATGCCCGACAGAGTAGCACCCAGGCTTTGTTTGCAATTGTTCAAGGGGCGTGTTTCGAAGACCTTCGACGTCGGAGTGCTGCGCAATTGATTCAACATGAGTTTGATGGCTTTGCAATTGGGGGATTAGCAGTGGGAGAGTCTAAGGAGCTACGGCATGAAATGACCGAAATCTCGACTGAGTCGCTTCCTGCTCATTTGCCAAGATACCTGATGGGAGTTGGCACTCCTATGGATATTCTAGAAGCGGTCCATCGCGGCGTGGACATGTTTGATTGTATTTTGCCGACCTCACTCGCCCAGCGCGGAGTTGCCTACACCAGCGAGGGTAAATTTCAGTTACGGCGAAGTGCCTATAAACTTAAAGAAGAGAAGCTGGATCCGCTCTGTGATTGTCAAACTTGCCTGACTTATTCTCGAGCCTATTTGCATCATCTTGTGAAGACCACTGAGGTCCTTGGCTGGCATTTACTCGGAATTCATAATCTGGCTTTTTACCATCGGCTGATGCGAGAGATACGGAAGAGTATTTTCGAAGGAACATTTCTTGCCTATTATCAGCTCAATCGGCAGATCCTTCAGCAATCTGATGGTCAAATAAATGAAAAGCCTTCAAGAAAATGCATTTCATCTCAGAAATTGTTGATTCCAGAAACGAATTCAGCTTCTTGAAGGCGGATTTTATTTAGCTATTTTCTGCGCAGTTGAGGCTGGCTTCCCAGGATTCTGCATTTGGATTTGAGAAATCACTTTCAATCAGTTGACTCAATTTTTCTACATCCTTTTTTTGGTCAAAGAAAATTCCAAATTCCCGATTGAGTGAAACTGCCTGCGTTGACCCGTTGACCGATCCCATCCAAGCCATTTTCCGATCAATCACAATTGCCTTGGCGTGAAGATATCCGGGGACTCCGTTGATTTGGATTTTTTTGTTAAACATGCGAGTAGAAATTCCTGCTTGATCAAAATCTTTGAAAATAAGAGCCAGTTTTTTGGCCTCATTGGGTTTTGGCTTACCAAAAGAACACGCACTTTCGATGACAATGTCTACCTGGATACCTTGTTGAGCTGCGCGAATGAGGGCAGCGTTGATTGTCGCTTCTTTTAGGTATTGGTTTTCAATTTGGATGTGGTTCTTTGCAGATTCAATGAATGAAATGAGAGGGGCTAAAGAATGGGGTCCAACTGTGAGTTTTTTAGATGTTTCTGACGTAAGAAGATCAGCAACATCATAACGATGGCCAGCCAGGTCGGCCTCCACTATCTCCTGTAGGGTGAGTGCAACTTGAGGGTCAGCTGTTACATAAGAATAGTCCCGGTTGCAGGCCGACGGGAAGTATTTGAGATCGCACAGGTTCGTTGTATTGAGATTTCCACTCGAAATCATCGCAATTTTCGAGTCTACAATGACAATTTTTCCATGTTGCAGGCAGTTTTTTGTTCCATTTTCTCCGCAAAGATCTGGCTTTACAAAGGGAACGTATCGTCCACCTGAGGCATTGACATCCCTTACTAATTGTTGTTGGTCTTGACAATCAGCACCTTGGCCATGTTGAGCGAGGGGAGTGGAGTTCGATAAGAGTTTGCGTTTTAGAGTGTCGTACGAATCAAAGACATGACAACTTGCACCCACGGGTTTAGGTTCTTTTACAATATGAACTAAAACTCCTCTGCTCAGGGCCCGTCGAATAGAAGTGATGACTTCTGGATCGTCCATTTCGTAAAGCTCTAAATCTAAGGTCATATTTGCCTGATTAATGAGACTGATTACGGGTGATCCTGCTGCATTGTCATAAAGGCCGCCAAGACTCGTAGAAAATTCTTGTGTACTTGCGAGAGAATAGTTGATTAATAATGCGTTCTCTTGAAAATTAATTAAAGTTAAAGCGTAAAAAAATATAATAAAATTAAATTTTTTTAATAAGTTCATTGTCCCCCCTGAGGACTGTGTTTGAATTCAATGTGCTTCAGTTTGGATATCATTTTTAAAATTGATACCCTAATTAAGAATCTAATTATTAGAAAATTTTTGATCTAACATTCTTATAATAAACCTAAAATGACATGTTGTGTTTATTGCACTGTATTAATTGGGCGTTCAAAGAAAGATTTTTTTGATCATATCTTAAAGAACCAAGAAACAAGACTAAAAGGAATAAATATTAAATTAAATAATAATTAATGACGTGTCTCTATCGTGTCTCTGAAGACACGCGGGTCATTCGATGGTTTTATCGAGTTCATCCCTAAGCTCTGAGTAGAAGTGAACGTATCGTTGAAGAACTCGTGAGGCGTAGGCTTTGGGCCAAACCTGCCTGTCTAAGGCACGTTGGACGTTAGAGGAGCCCATATTATAGGCAGAAATATAGAGTTGACTTCTAAATTGAAATTTCTCTCTGAGGTAAGCTAGGTAAGCGGCACCGAACTGAATATTTGTAATTGGATTTTTAAGGGTTTTAGGTCCCCTCCACACGAGATCGTATTTTTTTGCAATCCATTCTGCTGTGGGAGGGGTGAGTTGCATCAGTCCAATTTCGCCTGAAGTGCCTATCGCTTCAGGGTTAAAGCTACTTTCGTTTTCAATTAAAGCGATGAGAAATACAGGGTCAAAATGATATTTGTCACTCACATGAAGAATTGCTCTTGAAATCTGATGAGCATCTTTTTTCCATGGTCCCCTAAGATCTCGTTCAACCCACTGGAAGATGAGCTCATCTACTCGAGGGATTTCTTCGCCTTCTTTGACGACACTTTTCTGATACCATTTACCGAGCAGCTCTTTAGCGTGGTTCCATCGGGTAATGGCTCGTTGGGATTCCAGGTCTGTTCTTGATGCAAGAGCTTTGGACTCTTGTTCTAGATTGACTAAAGTGGGGGTTACTGTCGAGACTACGCTCGCAGATGCCGAAAACATTGCAAAAATATAGGCTAAAAGGCTAAGTGAGATCAATTTTTTTTCTTCTACCATAACATGGAACTATAAAAGCAAGACTTAGGCCTAATTGAGCTGACATAACTACACTGGATTTTGATTTTTTTTGACTACAAATCAGATAAGTGTAAAGATTTTGCCCAGTTGATAGGCAAGTGTTAGTTTTTTTGGCGAATTTTTTCTTTGTTTTTTCTTTTTAGGATTTTTACGTTTGTGTAAAATCTTTGGGTTAGGTTTGTTTTCAATGGCATCGACCATTTTTTTGCCTAATTCCTTTACACCATTACTAATTTCTTTAGCTTTTTCTTCTATTTTTTTTGGGATCTCGA